>JBQCEI010000816.1:0-6991 GCA_051960375.1 Aureliella sp.
TCATTCTCCCCCCTGCGGGCGTTGTTTATGGCGCGGGGGGCGCCCCCCGGGATACCCAGGGTCCCCGGGGCTGGCCCCCCCGGGGATATGGACGGCGGGCCCTCCGGGCCGCATTAATAGCCTGCAGTGCGCAACAGCTTGAGAACACTGGAACGCTTTACTGAGCCTGCTGACCCTTCAACTTCGAAGTAGAAGACACTGGCATAGCCAGTGCCACACAGGAGCTGGCGCACAAGCGCAACTTCAAAACTTACGCGTCGGGTTACAAGAAGAGCACGAACTCAGCGACTCGGCGGAAAGTGCCAGACCGAGTTGCGGCTCCAGAGGTCAGTCGGGTCGGTGCTTGGGTATTCGGTCGCGGCCGGTTCGGCCGGACTATCCTCTTGTGCCGCATCTGATGATTCAATTTGTGTTATCACCCCCCATAACACCGCGCCATCCTCGTTGCGGCGATACTCAAAGGGCTTGCCGTCGATCTGCGTCAGCTTCGAAGCGTCGATGCCCAGTTCGGACAACTGGCTCAGGCTCTCGGGCAACGTTCCATGCTCATCTTCGTACAGCCGGATGCCGATGCCTAGAATAGCGCGCCGCGCAAACAGTTCGTTCTCGGCAAAGATTGTCGCCAGCGCCCCGACCGGCGGGCTGACGACTTGTGTCATCATCGTGTCGAACCATCCCAACAGGGTGGCATCTAGCTGTGCCGACTGCTTGACGACTTCCCGCGTAGCAACGTCGAAATCGTGGAGGTCTTGGGTCGGCACGGCCAGATCTTCCTCGATCTCTTTCAGGAAAGCCAAGGCGTCGCGCGAGCGCCAAGGAGGCACTGGCACATGATCCTCCTCGAGATAGTCCGCGTACTTCTTGGGATCGGTGAATAGCGGCAGCCCCGACGCTCGCTCGCCGTTAATTGAGATCTGCCATACCTTTTCCAAACTGATCCGTTTTTCAATGCGAGCCTGTATCCGTTCGAGGTCTTCGGTATCGAGCACGTTAGCCTGCACCGCACAACGTAGTTCATCCATAGCCGTATTCTCGAGGGAGGCACGCACCACTTGGCTTACCAAGAACGGTTGCCCCTCCATGGCCCGAGCGCAGCCGAAGATGCTCAAAATCGCGTCGCGCGTCGCTGCCGATTCCTTGCTGCGGATCGCGACTTGCCCGTGCAACTTGATCAACCGCGCCACCTCGCGGAGTTGGTTTATCTCGGGAAGCTGCGTATCGACCGAATCGAACTCGATTGGAAAACGCACCGTGCGATCTTGCAGAGCCAGTTGCTCGGCGTCACTTCGAAGGTCGGCCCATTGATCCAGGAACAGTAAAGTCTCGGCTTCTGCCGGCCAAGGTTCGCCCGCAAAAGGAATGCGCTGGCCGCTTTCCTTCCAAGGACCGAATTCCTGGGCCGGGGTGGCGAACTCGGGCGAATCGACGACCGCAAGGATCTCCTGCCAGCGGTCGACGTTCTCCGGCGAGCTTAGCTGAGCGTAGTACTCTGCCAAAGATGCATCGTCGTACGGCAGACCTGCAGTCTTGAGCCGCTCGACTTCTTGCTGCAATTGCGAATGGGCCCGAGCATCGCGGATCGCCAACCAGCTCGAGACGATCAAGATGACTAACGCCAATGCGCCGGCCACGAAGAATACGAACAGGGTCAGATACCGCCAGAATGATCGTCTGCGGCTGCCGCGATGAGTTGAGTCGGTGGTCGTCGCCATCAAAGTTTGCGCTTTCCTCTGTGTTCTCTGTGCCTCTGTGTTCTCTGTGCCTCTGTGTTTCTAGGCCTTCTTCCTCGCTTCGCCTAATCAGAATACGTGAGCTCGCAACGTTGTGCGACTCCGCGCCTCCGCAGCTCCACCGTGATATGCTGTTTTTTACCGCGGAGACGCGGAGAAGCGCGGAGGAATTCATGTATCGCTCGTTGATTCTCTTGCTGTTGTTCTTTCCGACATTTTGCCTGGCCGACGACAGGCGGCTGCGGGTGATCATTGAGACGGATGCCGGCGGCGATCCGGACGATGAGCAGTCGCTAGTGCGTTTTTTGGTCTATGCCAACGAGTTTGACATCGAAGGCATCATCGCCAACCGGCCCGTGGCTCGCGCTGGGGAGAACAAGAATCCCGTGCGCGATGGCCTGGGAATCGTACGAGCGATGATCGATGCATACGGACAGTGCTATCCGAATTTGATCAAGCACGATCCCCGCTATCCCAGCCGGGAACAATTGCTCAGTCGCACCGTCGCCGGTTATGACGATACCGACGAGGGGGTCGAGCTGGTGATTCGGGCAGCCGATGCGGCAGACCCGCGGCCGGTGTGGTTCTGCAATTGGGGCACCGATAAGGGAAGCGCTGAGAGCTGTCTGAAGCGGGCGCTGGACCGAGTGCTCCGCGAGCGTGGCAGCGCAAGTTATGCGCAATTCAAATCGCGGCTGCGACTTTGCTCGGCCGACAAGTTCGGCGAGCACACGACGAAGATCGCTCCCCCGTTCACGCTGTGGGTCAACACCTCGCAGCCAGCGATCGACGGAGTTCGCTGGTATCACCGCTTCTCGCAGCTAACGGCCACCGCCGGAGGCTTCGACATCGAGCGCGATGTGCTCACCGCGCACGGACCGCTCGGACGACTGTATCCGATGAACACTGGGCTTAAGCAAAAAGAGGGCGACACGATGATGTTGCTCTATCTTGTGCCGACCGGCATGAATGATCCCAACGAACCGACCTGGGGCAGTTGGGGTGGCCGCCATGGGCGGAACGAAGAGTACCCTGGCAAGCCTTACTACTGGGCCAACCAGCGCGACACCTGGAACGGCACCACCAGCCGCGACAATACGCTGGCCCGCTGGGCGGCTCATCTGCAGAATGACTTTCGGGCTCGCATGGATTGGTGCGTGGCCGATTCGTTCGAGAAAGCCAACCATCCTCCGCAGGCGGTTCTCAACGGCGACACGACGCAGCAGATCCTGCACCTGACGGCCGAGGCCGGCGAAACGGTGCAGCTATCGGCCGCAAGCTCGCGCGATCCTGATGGCGACTCGATCAAACCCACCTGGTATTTCTATCCCGAAGCCGGCTCGTTCCGCGGCGAAGTGATGCTCAGCGTCACCGAAGGCGAACGCACGAGCTTCGTCGCCCCGGCGGTTCCTAAACCGGAAACGATCCACGTGATCTTGCAGATAGAAGACGACAGAGAGCCTGCTTTGGTGGCGTATCGACGAACTGTTATTAAGGTCCGGCCGGGAAAATAGCGAATGCGACTCCGCACTCTCCACGACTCCGCGGTGAAATCCTGTTTTTACCGCGGAGGCGCGGAGGGAAATTCCCAAACCCAGCGGCGGTTTTCCTCAGCGCGCCTCTGTTCGGTTGCATCGCCCGAGGATTCATCGATCGACGGCGGTTCGGCGGGGGTCGACTTGTGCTGCAGAAGGCTAAAGCTCCAGAGCGTGGCATGCGACTCGTCGCGGCGATACCCGAAAGGTTTGTCGCCGATTGGGGTCAGCTGCGAGAGATCCAATCCGAGCTCAGATAATTGCTCGAGCTTCTCCGGCAGTGCTCCATGCTCATCTTCATAAAGCCGCAGGCCGATGCCGAGCGTGGCTTGGCGGGCGAGCATCTCGCGGCGTACGAACGAATCGCGAGTCGCTGCAAACGCCGGCATCCAAAGAAAAGTCAGCATGGCATCCCAGCGCGCAAGCGAGTTTTTATAGTAATGCTTCTCCCACATCGTTTTGTCGAGCTCGGTCAAGCCCGCATAAAACTCGTTGAGGTCATCGGTCGCCAGCGCGGCCGCTTGGTCGACAAACTGCACGAAGGTCAGCGCATCGCGCGACCGCAAGGAGAAGAAAGCGCGAGGTGGTGCGCCGCGAGCTTGTTGCACGTCTTCGCCGATTACCCTGAAAGCCGGCAGGGCTGAGCCACGCTCGCCGTAGATGGATATTTTCCAAGCTTCAGCGAAGCTCTGCCGCTTATCGATGCGCGCCTGGATCAGCTTCAGGTCGTCCGTGCTGAGCACATCGGCTTCGAGCGCATAACGCAACTGCTCGCCGGCCAGATCCTCGTCAGCGATGCTCATCAACTGTGGCACGAAGAGCGGATGCCACTGGATCGCTCGGGAGCAGCCGAAGATCGCCAGAATCGCATCGCGCGTCGCTGCCGAGTCGCGTTTGCGAATGGCGACTTGGGCTTCCACGGCGAACAATCGCCAGAGCTGCCTCATCTGCGCTATCAACGCGAACTCAGGGGGCCGCGCTTCGAAGTCGATCGGCAAGGGCACGACGCGATCCTCGAGAGCCAGTTGCCGGGCTTCGCCTCGCAGCTTGGCCCAGGTGTCTAGAAACGTCTGCGTCTTCGCTTCCTCGGGCCACGGCTGGGAAGGAGGAGGAATCGGTTCGTCGACGAATTTCCACAGCCCCGCCTCTTCAGCGTCTTCGGCCAGCGGCGGCAACTTGACGGTGAGCATATCGAGCCACCGCTCGCTATCGCGCTGGTCGGCCCCGTGCTCAACCATCAGACGTTCATAATATTGGGCCAGCGATGGCACGTCGTACGGCAAGCCGGCCTCTTTCAACTCGGCGACGCGCTGTTGCAACTGTGAGTTGGCAATCCGATCTCGAACCACCAGCCAAATCAAAACCGAAACGAGCAGCACTCCGACAACGCCCAGCGCATACAGAGCCCAGACAGCCATGCGGACGATCAGTGGACGTCGCTTCTTTTGTGCAGTGGGACTACTCGCGGGCGCCATCGTGAAAACTTTCGCTCGGGGTTTCTTCTTCGTGTCTTTGTGGTTAAGCCTGTTCCTAGGCCGTGCCGAAGTACCGGCGCAAAAACTCTCGCCGATCGTCCGCCTGGACATACTCGACCAGCGCATACAGTTTCTTCTGATCGCGCAGCAATTTGTCTTCGCGGTCGTTCGAGCTGGCCAACGTTTCCGGCAGTGGACCTTCGATGTGGACGTTCGACAGTTCGTGCTCGTCTTCGATCAGCCCGTAACGCTGAAACATAGCCAGCGCGGTGTCCAGTCGGCGATCCTGGCGGTTGCGGCCGCACAAGCGCTCGTGCAGCCACTCGATGCCGAACGACCGCACGGACTCGGCTTCATGGCGAAGAGCGTCGTACGTGCGGCAGTAAAAATCGGCGTTGGGATTGGACCACTTCAAAAACTCCAGTTGCGTCATCAGGTCGCGCTGATCGTACAGCAACAAACACTGCGACGGCAGGCCATCGCGACCGGCTCGGCCGATCTCTTGATAGTACGCTTCCAGCGAGCCTGGCACATCGGCGTGAACGACGTAGCGAATATCTTCCTTATCGATCCCCATTCCGAACGCATTGGTCGCCAGCACCAACGGGGCTTTCGACTTCATGAAGTGATCTTGAATGCGTTTGCGTTCCAGACGCGGCAAATCGCCGTGATAACACACGTGCGGCACACCGAGCCGGTGGAGCCGCTCGCTGGCTTCCGAGAGCGTTTTGATGAGCGTGAAATAAACGATACCGCTCGGTTCGGCGTCCGCGTCGCCCGACTGGCGAGCGGCCGCCTGCCAGTGCTGGACCACTTTGAAAATCGTTTCGATCTTCTCGTCCATGCCCCAGACTTGCTGGACATCGAGGCTCAAATTCGGCCGCTCGATTCCCTCGTGGAAGAGCTGGCACTGGTCGAGCGACTGGCCGAAGCCCCTCAGACCGGCTTGCACGAGGATGTCTCGCTGAACATCCGGAGTGGCCGTAGCGGTCAAACAAATCGTCGTCGGACTGCCCATCTGCTCTCGCAGCCGTGCGATGCCCGAGTAATCCGGCCGGAAATCGTGTCCCCACTGGCTGATGCAATGCGCTTCGTCGATCGCCAACAAGCGGATCGCGCGGCGAGAAAGTGCTTCGAGGAATTCCGGCTTGCGAAAGCGTTCGGGCGTCACATACAGCAAGCAGTACTCGCCATCGCGCAGTGCCTGATAGCGAGCCTCGCGCTCCTGGCGGTCGAGCGACGAATTGATGTAAGTCGCGGGCACCCCGGCCGCTCGCAAGCGGTCGACCTGATCTTTCATCAGCGAGATCAGTGGCGACAGCACCACCGTAAGCGGCGGCGAGCCCCCAGCGCTAGTCGACTGACCGAACAGGATGGCCGGGATCTGAAAACACAGCGACTTGCCGCCACCGGTCGGCAGGATGACCAGCGAATGTCCGCCCTGGAGCGTCCGCTGGATTACGGCTGCTTGTGGATCGCGAAACGCTGTGTGACCGAAGGTCTGTTTTAGTATCGAAAAAGCTGATGCGATGTCAGCACGGGTGTCCTTGCTCATGCCGCTCCATGATACCGGCGTCCAAAGAATTGACTACCGAGTTACGCACATCGACTTCCCCTCCGCCCTCTGCGTCCTATCTCTGCGTCTCTGCGTCTCTGCGTCAAAAACGAGCAGGCACTTCACCGATACGCGTTCATGATGTCCGCCAAGATTTCATAGGACCGCAGGCGTGCTGCGTGATCGTAGACCGCTGAGGCGACAATCAGTTCATCGACGCGTGTCTCGGCAATGAACTGATCGAGTTCGTCGCGGACGCTCTGGGGCGAACCGACGAACGAGTAGGTGAGCATCGAGGAGGCGTGCATCTTCTCCGCCGCTGACCAGTACACTTCGATGTCGTCGATCGGCGGAGGCAAGCGTCCCGGGCTGCCGCGCACGAGGTGGGTGAATTGTTGCTGAGCCGAAGTGAAGAGCCGACGAGCTTCTTCATCGGTTTCGGCCGCCACCACGTTGATGCCGGCAGCCACATACGGCCGGCTCAGCTGGCGGGACGGCCGAAAATGGCTTTGATAAACTTCGAGCGCCTGCAGCAACATGGCCGGCGCGAAATGCGAGGCAAAGGCGTAAGGCAGCCCAAGCGCACCGGCCAGATGCGAACCGAACAGACTCGAACCGAGAATCCAGAGCGGAACGCGCAGACCGGCGCCCGGCACCGCTTGAATGGGCTGCCCCGGTTGGGGCGGTTCGAAATAC
>JBQCEI010000817.1:0-3661 GCA_051960375.1 Aureliella sp.
AAGCAAAAAAATCAGCGACTATACGAAATCGCACCTCGGCACCATGATGGCCATCGTGATCGACGGTCACCTGATGCTCGCGGTACCGATTAGCTCTGAATTTTCGGAATCGGCGCTGATCTCCGGTGGTATGTCCGGTGAGGAAGTTACGCGCTTGGTTACGCTGTTGACGGCGACCGAGATCAGACCCGTCGATTAGGTTTAGACTTGCAGCAGTCTCATAAGAACCGGTGAATTTTAGCCGAACGACAAACGGCTACGGCAACCGGGTGCTTCTTCGTGCGTGGCGGGAATGGCGTTGTAGTGAATGTCGGTGTTGATCCTCCAGGAGAAACAAGAATGAGTCGCGTCAAGAGCATGCTGTGGTTGCTGGGTTGCTTTGCCGTACTGTCGATCGGGCTGAGCTTCATGACGCGCGAGCCGGCTTGGGGGCAAAAGGAGGCTGCTGCTAGCGCGAAACGGAAGGCGTTGCTTGAAGAGCGCCGCGATGTCTTGAAGCAACGCGTCGAAGCAGTCCAACACTCGTTTCAATCAGCCCAGAGGCCCTATCAAGACGTGATAGCGGCTCGTAATGATCTTTTCGATGCCGAACTCGCTTTGGGCTCGAACAAGGCTCAGCGCATCGAAATCTTGCAACAAAAGCTCGCCAACGCCAAGACCGACGAAGCTTTGATGCGCGACTTAGCAACCAGTGGAAGGGGAGGGACGGCCGACGTGCTCATGGCAACTGCCCGTCGTCTTGAAGTCGAGGTTGAGCTGCTCGATGCGCATGAGTAAAGCCGTCGCTGCAGAGCGGAAACGCTACGCCATGCACTGGCGTGGTGAGCAGCCGAGAGGGTTGGCAAATGTATGTGGTACATCACGCCGTGATGTGATTGGCTGGCAAGGCGCAGCCTGCTTGGCGGGTTCGGGTCACATCAGGGCCTGATGTACCACATACCATCAGCAACTGAATCCGCGCTGCAGAGCTTTCCGCAATATGATGGATACGAAGACCCGCGGCCTGGACTCGGTACATTGGGTTGCCAACATCGATGGCCAGCCATGCTTTCGCAGAAACTGGACATCCGACAAATGACCTCACGCGCGGGAGTCGCTGCCTTCATACCGCAAACGTAACGATGCCGCTCACTCACGACTTCTTACTTCTCGACCAGATCGACGAGCCGTGGACTCAGGCTGGCTTTCACCACGATCCTCGAGCAACGGTCGTTCATGACGACGTGATCAGTTACATCTGGGACACGCTGCGGTGGATTCCGGCATACAATCCCAGTCGCCGCCAAGTGTGCAGCGGCCTGAATTACCACGGCGAAACCATCATCGACCATCGCGGGGCCGAGATCGCGGGCCGCGTCTTTCGGGGATGGGCCGAACTGTTTCGCATCGGCCCGCCAAGCCTAGCGCTGACCGGTCGCTATAACGAGGATCAAGGTGAGTACGAAATGCTTGTTCTCGAGCGCGATGAGCTGTGTGGTCTCATGGAGCGGCTCGGCGAATATGCAGCCCGCGTCGGCCGCTCTCCCGAGAGGCTGTACATTTACCACGGCGGAGTCTAAGTTGGCGTCGAACGCCGAGAATGAGACTCTTCTCGAAGTAGGGATGCTTTTACCGGATGGCCCAAATGAAAACTGCCGATCAGGTCTTCTGTTCCGAGCTCGACGGTCGGGGTATTCAGTACACCGTGAGTGCGGAAGGCTACTACGAGATTCAAGCGGCTGACCAAACGGTTCTCGTCAGTCTTGAAAACATCCGCCGCGACTATGATCGCAATGGCGACGCCGGTGCGATCGCTCGTTTCGTCGATACGATCCAAAGCCAGTTTTTCACCGAGACGCCGTCATGGGACGACGTCCAAGCGTATGTCCGCTATTCGCTCGAACCCGCCGACATGGAAACGGGATCGGACGATGTCGTTTTGACCGCCGTCAACGACGAGCTCAACCAGGTGTTTGTTTACGTGTCGGCTGACGGCACTCGCATTACTTGGATTATCGAGTCGATGCTGGAAGATTGGAACGTGAGCCGTGAGCAGGTCATCGAGCAAGCCGAAAAGAACATGGCGGGCATCATCTCGGAAACCAGGTTCGAAGTCGAAGACATTGCCGGTCACAAGCTCGGCATGCTTTCCACCGAGGAAACGCCGTTCAAAGCGTCGCTGATCTTGTCGCCTGCATTCCGCCATCTGGTTTCACCGACGCTGGACTGGCCCGTCTACGTGGTCGTCCCTTGTCGCGATTTCGCCTATGTCATACGCCACGACGATTCCGATTTTCTGGGCCGCTTGGGACAAGTCGTGCTCAAGGAATACTCCAGTTCGGGCTACCCGATCACCAAGGATGTGCTCGAAGTATCCGACAGCGGCGTCGCTTCGATCGGGACGTTTGCCGAACCGGGGTGAGACGTAACTAGCAAAATGGAAAACCCGTATGAGGCATCCAATTTGCCGCCGGAGTCGACCTCCAGGCCGTCCCCGAAAAAAAACTGGGCGTCGCTGGTGCTGCCCATTTTCGTTCCCCCGGCGGTGCATCTGGCCGCGCGAACGCAGCTTGCGCGTGAAGAGTATCTTGCGCACGGGCTTATCTTGCTGGTCGGATACCTCGTTGCTTCGGTGTGGCTCTTGTCGATGCTGGATCGGTTAAAGCTCTCACTCTGGAAATTCTTGTTGATGGCGTGTCCTCTCTGGATCGCGCTTTTTCTTTCGATGCAGTCGACTGCTAAAATATTTTGGCCTTGAAAGTATCCCGATACGTCTCAAGTAGTAATCGAGGAGCTTGGGATGAAGTTGTCTGCCCTGCTCGTCTTGGCGACTGCCTTGCAGCTCGGCGCTCTTGCGAGAGTCGACGCTCAAGAGTCGCAGGTCGCCGGCGCGTGCCAGCCCAAGCCGCCGTCGCTCGACGAACTGTTGTTGTTCTTTCCCACTAAGTATCCAAACGGCGACTGGTCACCGAAGGAACTTCGCTTTCAAGATGTGTACTTCCATGCCGAGGATCAAACGCGACTGCATGGTTGGTACTGTCCCTGCGACAACCCTCGCGCGGTGATCCTCTTGGCTCACGGAAACGCGGGCAATGTGGCGTCGCGAGCGCCTTGGCTGCGTTATCTGCAGTCGCATACACGCGCATCGGTTTTCATTTTCGACTACCGGGGTTATGGGAGGAGCGAGGGAGTGCCGACGGTCGAAGGCGCTCTTGCCGATACGACGGCGGCGCGTGCGAAGCTATGCGAGCTGGCCTCCATCGAAGACTCGGACTTGTTGCTGATGGGCGAGTCGCTCGGCGGAGCGCTGGTAGTGCAACTGGCCGCGCAGTCGCCGCCGCGCGGTTTAATCTTGCAGAGCACGTTTTCGTCGCTTCGAGATGTGGCTGACGTGCATTTCCCAAAGCTTTCCTGGTTGGTGCCGCACGATAAGCTCGAGTCGGTGAAGCTAATCGGCCAGTACCGCGGACCGCTGCTGCTGAGCCACGGTGATCGCGATCGCACCATTCCGTATGCGTGCGGCGAAAAACTGTTTCGAGCCGCCAATGAGCCAAAAACGATGGTGACGATTGTGGGTGCAGATCACAATCACTGGCTCACCGACGAGTATTTGAAGCGCTTCGACGAGTTTGTTGCCCGCGTGGGTGCCGGCGGGAAGTAGCTTCAAGTAGCCAAGCCGGCG
>JBQCEI010000818.1:0-3365 GCA_051960375.1 Aureliella sp.
GTCCGCGCCGGTGACGAGCAATGGCAGCAGCAAGCTCGAAGTGGAGCTCGGCCAAATTCCGCTGCCGGCTCAGCTCGCTTCAGCCAGTCTCTCTGGCGGCGACGATGGAGCTCCGGAGCGTCTGCAACCGGCTGCCGAGATGCCGGCCGATACGCGAGTCGCCGAGATCAACTTCCATCCATCGCTTTGCCGCGCGATCAATCTCGACGATCAAGATGATGACGACGGCGTGTATCTCGTCTTGCAGCCGCTGAACGAGGGTCGCGAGTTTGTGCCGCTGCCGGGCGATCTGTTGATCGTGGCGATCGATCCGGCTCGCGATGGTGCCGAGGCACGCATCGGCCGCTGGAGTGTCACTGCAACCGAGGCCGAATCAAAGCTGCAACCGATCGGCAGCAGCCAAGGTATCCATCTGTCGCTGCCGTGGACCGGCGCCGACCCGCAAGCCGATCGCGTGATCGTCTTTGTACGCTACACGATGTCCGACGGGCGGCAGATCGTCGGCGAACACACGGTCTTCGTCAACAATGCTCGCCGCCCTGCCACCGTCTGGGTCCCGCGAGCCAAAGCGGGCGCTGGCAGTAGCGAAGTCCGCACCGCCAGCGGCCAGCGGCCCGTCCGGTAGCTCTATTCTCCGCGCTCTCCGCGTCTCCGCGGTAAAAGAATTAGCGCTTCGATCGGAAGAGCTGCCGCAGCACTTCGACACGCGAGCCGCGCAGGTCGCTGAAGTACTTGAGCCACTGGTCGCGTTCCTGAGTGGTCGGCGGCCGGCCGACAACTTGCTGGAAGACTTGCGTCATCCACATCGTGTTGTTGTTGCCGACCGCATCGTAGTACTGTTGACTGGCCATGAGGCTGATCGATATCGACTCAGGATCGGTGCCCATCGGCGAAAGCGACAGCGCCGCCAGTTCGATGTCGTTGGGGTCGCGGCCGAGGTACTTGCGATACAGTTGCCGGTACTGAGCGGTGAGCGCGTCGTTGCTGCCGTAACCGGCCGAGAAGACCGGCGAACCGGTGCTGGCCACGTTGGACGGCTGGATGGCGGCGACGACGATCTGCACGTTATCCGAGGGATTGTTGCCAAAGACGCGGACCGGCTGCACCGTGTCTTGAATCACGCGGCCGCCCGACATCACGCGAGCGCGGACTTGATAAGCATCGTTGGCATCGATGTAGGCCGGATCGTATGCGATCTCGAAGGGGATCGTCGATCGGCCGTTAGCGTAGACGGTGGTCTCGCCGTTGCGGACGACGTAGAACGGCCGCGAAAGGTTTTCCACAGCAACAACCACTTGAGCGTCGGCGGGCAACTGGCTGCGGTCGCGAATGACCACCTGGCCGCGGAGCGTCGATTGGTTGCCGTCCAGTTGCACGCGGATCGAAGCCAGCCGACCGGTGCGGCTGTCCTGCACCAGCAAGCTTACGTTGCCAGCCGAATCGGCGCGGCGTTTCAGTTCCGCGCTCAAGTCGATCAGTCGGCCATCGACCATGCCGACTTGTTGGCCGCCGACCGCGACGATTACGTCGTTGACTTCCAGATTGGCGCGGGCCGCAGCCGAGTTCGGCGCGACTTGCCGCACGAACACGCCGGTGTCGAGATTATCGCTCAGGACGCCGAGCTTCCAATCTTGCGCCGGCATCAGCGTGCTTCCGAGCCAGCTTCCCCCTTGCCAAGCAGGCAGGCTGTTGTAGAGGTCGCTGCCACCGATCTGACCGCCGAATTTCTGTTGTGCCCGAGCTGAACCAACCAAGCCTATCGCCAAAACCGCGGCCGCTGCGCCGATCAGCCATCCATACTTGCGAGCCATGAAAAGATTCTCCCTCCGGGGAAGTTGGTAGATGTGAGAAGCTAGTTGCTAGTTGCTAGTTGCTAGTTGCTAGTTGCTAGTTGCTAGTTGCGCCATTCTGACGCCTGAAGCCTGACGCCTGAAGCCTGACGCCTGACGCCTGACGCCTGAAGCCTGAGCTACCTCAACTGATCACGCTGCAGCAGACTCAGTCCCGCTCGGAGCATCGAAAGCTCGGCTGGAAAGAAACCGGCGCGGATCGCTGAGAGCTGGCCTGAGCGGCACAGGGCAAAACGCACCAGTTCTTGAGCCGCCTTGGCTTCCGGATCGTGCTGACCCAGATCGACGACCAGCGTCAAGTTGCGCGTCAGCGGATAGCGGCCGTTGAGAACGTCGGCATCGGTGCTCGGAATCGGCACTCCGCGGCTGACCAGCGGCAGGCTGCGGACGCCGTGTCCGTTGGCGCGGAGACCGCAGATCGTGATCGCCAGCGGATCCTCGGCCAGCGCGCCCAGCACGTCGCTATTGGAGCCGTGCGACTGGTCGGCGGTTCGCATTTCCATGCCACCGAAAACGAAATCGCGCAAGAACGACTGCGTGCCGCTGTTTTCGGCTCGCAGCACCAAGTGGATCGGTTGTTCGGCCAGCGGTCCGCCGACGCCGAGCAGTTTCCACTTCAGATCGGCATCCTTGGTTTGCTTGGTAAAGACGGCTCGCAGTTGTTCGCCGGTGATCGACGGGATTGGGTTGCTGGCGTGAACAAAGACGCCGAGGGCTTCGCGGCCGACGACAAACGCGACCGGTTGCTTGATCGCATCGCTCTTGAGTTCCTCAAGCTCCTCTGGCTTGACCGGGCGCGAGAGCATGGCGAGCGCCTTGGGGTTCTTCTTCAGCTGCTCAAACGCATCGCCCGAACCGGCCGCCGAGATTTCGACTTGGACTTCGGGATGAAACTGCTTGAACTCGTCAGCCCATGCGTGGGCCAGATTGTCCATCGCGGTCGAACCATAGACGTGAACCGTGCCTTTGAGATCGCCGGTCGGGCGGTACGGGTCGATCATGCTCAGCATGGCAATCATGTCATGCAGCGGCTGGTTCGTCGCAGCGGCCTGAGCCGACGGTTGGCCGGCCGGCGCGGCAGCCGCAGGGGCGGTCGGGGCCTGAGCGCGCAGGTAAGCCACGGAGGATAGGCTGAGCGCGACGAGCATCGTCAACAGAGGGCTGGCCCAGCGGCCGAATCGAAACATGGCACACTCCTTTATCGCTTGGATCGAACGGCGGATCGCGGCCGATGGGACAGCAGCGCATCCTCCTTGAACTTCAGACTCCACAAGTCGCCGACATTGTATACGGTGAATCCATTTGTGGATTGGCGGTGAGTCTGTTTTTCTTTCTGGGTGGCACTGGCTCTGCCAGTGTCTTCCCTCTTCGAAGTTTGTAGCTCCACCGGATTCATTCGGTTCCCAATGCCAACTCGCTCGCCGCCACCTCGGCGCAAGCTCATAGCCCCTAGCAGCGGTTCCGTGCCGATGGAGCGCTAAACTTCGAGACAGAAGACACTGGCAGAGCCAGTGC
>JBQCEI010000819.1:0-11613 GCA_051960375.1 Aureliella sp.
ATGCGTAGCGACAGCTACGAAGTGCCGAACACGTCGCACTGGATTCAATGCGCCAATAGCCCTGACTTCTGTCCGATTTTCCCTGGCGACACACGCATCACGATGCTGTGGGTCCCGCCAATTCAGAAAGAGATCCCCAAGCCGCTGCTGATGAAGGCCCTCGAAGATGAGGCTCCATCATTCATGTGGACGCTTCTTCACACGACGTTGCCCCCGTCACGCGGGCGCCTGCGTATCCCGATCGTCAACACGTCGTTCAAGGACGACGCATCTCAGTGCAACAAGAGCCACCTCGACCTGTTCATCGAAGACCACTGCCTGTTCGACTCGCAGGGTCGAATTACGTGGGCTGAGTTCTATGCAAAGTTCAAAGACTTCCTGCCTCCTGGCGAGGAGATGTCCAAGAACAAGCTGGGCCGACTGATCACTCAGCATGACCGCATCAAGAGTGCCAGCGGCACGAACAACACCCGCATGATCGAAGGCATTACGTGGAAGGGCGGTAAAGACAAGTGAAGATCATTGGCCTTGGACACTACAGCCGGACAGGCAAGGACACGTTCGCAAGCAGCCTCATCGGGATGCTGAAGATCATGAACCCCGAGCTGCGGGTTCAGCGGGGCAGCTTCGCCTACAAGTTGAAGCAGATCGCGTTTGAGCTATACGCATGGGCCGGCGTCATGCCGCCAGAGTTTTACGAGACACCCGAAGGTGAGATCGCTCGCACTGTGCGGCTGCCGCTGCTCGCGTCGGATATCTTCCCCGAGGGTCCGACGCCGGTGGAGCTGTGGATCAACATGGGCACCGATGCGTTTCGCGACAACGTGTATCCGCACACATGGCGTGACTATTTGTTGAAAGGCACGACCGACTGCGACGTGCTCATCATCACCGACTGTCGCTTCCTCAACGAAGCATTGCCAATTGCACAGACCGGCGGGACGCTCATCCGCATGCTCCGCTGGGGTAAATTCCCTCGCGACTCGCGGGGTGATTACGAGCTGATCCGTTGGCGCGGTTGGCACTACTCGCTGGCGTGTGACGAAACGGCTCAGATTGCAGCCTGGGCAAAGAAGTTTGCCACAAGCCTCGCCTACAACAAGCCGCTTCCGGAGTTCACGACCGAGCATGCCCACAAGGCGGCATTGTTCTTAAACGCCATGCCGCTCAAGACTGAATTGATCGACCTGTACTCTGTTCCAGCGGACGCAGCCTAGCATGCCGAAGAATTACACAACCATGCCTACGCTCAACGGGAACCTGCTCGTTTCCGTTGACTTGGAGTCGACCGGTCCTGATCCGGATCGGCACGAGATAATCCAGTTGGCAATGCTGCCACTGGGCCACGACTTGGAGCCGGTAACGGGCATCCGACCCTTCTATACGAACATTGCCCCGATGCATCCAGAGACGGTCGACCCCGAGAGTACTGCAGTGCATGGACTCGACCTCGACGACCTATTGCTCCATGCACCGAGTAGCGATCGCGTGCTGGAGAAGTTCTACAAGTGGTTCGAAGGGTTGGAGCTTGCGTTCGATCGGCGCTTGGTGATGCTCGCCCACAACTGCCCGTTCGAATCCAAGTTCCTGTCGAAGTGGCTCGGCCAGAAAGGCTACGACCGCTTTTTCAACCACCAGACTCGAGACTCGATGCATTTTGCGTCGGCGCTTAATGACATGGCGTTCCAGCGAGGCTGCAAGCCACCGTTCGAGCGCGTGTCGCTGGCATGGCTCAGCAACCACTTCGGCATCGTCAACGAGCGAGCACACGACGCACTGGCCGACGCAGTTGTCTGCGCCAAGGTCTACAAGAAGCTTCTGCAGACGGACATCATCCTATGAGTAACTCTTACCCAGCATTTTTCCTGCCAATGAACGATGGCAAGCATCAGTTCGCTGCGCTGCAGCATCTCGTGCAGTGGCGTGACGGTGTCGAGATGGACGAAGACGGTTGTCTGATCTTCCACAACAGCCCGTGCACGGTGGACGGTTGGGAGTCCGACTCGGCCGACCCGAACGTGCTGCTGCCGGTCGCCGATGAGTGTCTCGATCGCATCCATGCGATGTATATCGAAGACGGCAAGCCACGGCTGGAAACCTTCTGCATGCGTGCCGGTTGTGAGCATTTCAAGGGCGTTGTGAACATGCAGACATGCTCGCAGTGCCCACTGCGGAGAGGGCGAGAGTAATGACCTGTCGGTGTCTGATTACAATCAGAGGACAGACACGCTGCCAACACGCCAGCCACCCGAACTACAAATTGCCGGTAATCGAGGCGACGGACTGTGTTGGGTGCCCGCTCAAGATTGAAACCGACGAGCAGGGGCAGCCGCTACTGCCAGGTAAGATGGCTCAGGCTAAACACCTCGCGAAAGACATGGCTGCAGCTGCTGCGGATGGTTTCATCTTCGTGAGCAAGCGGTGCGTTGACGAGCGAGAGCTAGTGTGCCTCTCGTGTCCGATGCTCATCGTGGGCAGGGACAAGTGTGCGGCCTGCGGCTGCAGTCTGAAGGCCAAGCGGCGGCTTCGCGCGTGGACGTGTGACTTAGGCTACTGGGATCACGTCCCTGTTGACATCCAGCCACACGCCCCGCTTCCCGAAGCCTCCAACAAGCCGGGAGACCTTGCTCGTGAAGGATGAGATGTCACTCGGCGACAAGGCCAATGAGCTAGCCAGAGTCGTTGTCGCGAGCGTTGCAAGCCCGATGAGAGCGGTCGCAACTGATGAAGCGGTGAGAGACCGCAGAAAGATTTGTGATTCGTGTCCCAGCCGCAAGCGGCGGGGCCGGCGATGTATGGTTTGCTCGTGCAACGTCTACGTCAAAACAGTCTTCGCGAAAGCGGAGTGCCCACTAGGTCATTGGGGACCAATCGATGAAAGCCGTCCTACTGCTCCTCGGTAGCGTGGTGTGCCCGCCGAGGCACTGTCCGCCGTACCCGTACTACCCGTTCTATTATCCACAGGCATACAACCTGCGAATGCCAACCCCGGACTCGCTACGACCGCCGAACTTCCGGCTGTACCCCGCACCACCCCCGCCGCCCAGAGCTAATGTAGAAGTGCCCTCGACTGTTTACGAAGGTGTCAAGCCTCTGACGATCGAGAACCCTTACTACAAGCCGGCCGAGTAGCTATGCCTTTCATCAAATTCTTCTACGGCGCTGCCACCGACCCCAACATGTCGGGAGCAAACCTCGGGTTGCTGATTTCCTACGCCATGGCAGGCGCGCTGCTCTATGGAGTGATGCGTGGCCAGTCGCGAAAGCAACGAGAGCCCCAGCGTGAGCCAGACGGCGAAGAGCGCGAAGATCCAGCAGCTGAATTCGAAATGCATAGTGTCATCAACACGGTTGGCGATTAAATGGAAACGCCCAGGCGGGCAACCTGGGCGTCGGGCCGGGGATGCTATCCCCGGTGGGGTTCAATGCTGCCGGCCTAGACTGGCAGTCTTTACTGACCTGCAGTGCCGCCGATCACTCGGTGGACCCTACACTTCGCGAAGTCAGTCAGGCCGCAATCCTTCACAGACACGCCGTACTGGCGTAGCTGCTTGCGGCACTCAACACGCAGCCTCTTGCGGAGGCTGCCACTCTTTATCAATTCGAGCAGCTCGTCGAACGTGATCTGTGCCACCACACTGACGATGGCACTGGCTGCTATTTCTCGCACCGTCCCGTCCACGTCCCAGTTGCGTTCGCCGATCGCGAGCACAACGTCGCTGATGCCGTAGACGATGTAACCGCCGACCGACACCTCTTTGCCGCACGCCGTTGTCAGCACCTGCGGCGGGATGTTCAGCGACTGGCGAGCCACGACGATCGAGTCGACCTCAGTGACCAGCGGCCAGAATATATGGAAGCCGGGTTTCATCTCGATCGGCTTCTTGCCCCACCTGTATCGCACGCCCCGGTGTGTCGCGCGGATAAGGACCCTCCTTGGGATGAACTGCAGGAGGGCGCGGACGATGTCGCCCACCCACGACAATGCTTGATCCATCGAACGCCTCAGAAGAGAGGACCCTGCAGGCAATGCACCTGCAGCGTCAAACCAGCGACTAATCGCGCAGATACGCAGCACCAGCGATGTACTTGCCGGTTGCCGGGTCTTTTCGGTACTCAAACGGAGCAGTGCCTTCCGCACCGCCGTACTGGGCATCGGTGTCGATCACCAGCTTGCTGCCCTCGATCTCGCGAACGATCGACGACAACTTCGCCGACGCCCCAGGTGCGCGGCTGTCGATGACGAGTGTCTTGGCGATGTCGATGATGGTCGGCCCCGCGCTGCCGCTCGGCGGGATGTACGGCATGCCTGGGCCGATCGTGTTCAGCTTCAGGTTTAGCCTCGGCGCCGGCGTTGAGTCAACGTTCGCGAACGTTGACTCGATCACCACAGTGCCAGCTGTGAAGCCAACATCGCCCGGCCGGCTCGCTCCGCGGTCGCTTTGAGGCTTGAACTGGACGTTGGGGCCGCCGACGAATACCGGGCTCCCCAGGAGGTCTGACAGCGTGCCCAGTGGCAAGTCGCCAGAAGCCAGCGCCCCGCCGCCGCTACCGCCCGGCTGGTCGTAGATCGTGGGGAACGTCGTGGTCCTCGCCGCCGGCCAGAACAGCGGGTGCTCGGCCATCGCGCCGTTGACCACCGGGACGAGGCATTGCAGCGTCACCGAGTTGGACTGCGAGTCGTACTCGGCCTTCTCGACCACTGCCTTGACTGCCCCGCTCGCGACGTAGCTCGGCAGGTCGAGCGTCACCGTGTCGAACGTCTCCAGCTGCAGCATCGGCAGGAAGCCGCGGAGCGAGATCCGCTTCCACGAGGTCGACAGTCGTATCATCCAGAACGTTGCAGCGTGGTAGACCACGTCGGCGTTCGTGTAGATCCTCCACTTGAATCTATCCGCCTTCGTGCCGTAGCGGCCGACGTTGTTACGCAGGATGAGCTTCTTCGGGTCCTCGGCGTAACTGATCTGGTACTCGATGTCCATCTTGGTCACGAGCGATTCGGTCTCGACGGTTGTCACCTCGACGGTGCCGAGCTCGATGTCGCTGACCGTGATGGTCATGTCTGACGCAGGCTCAGCCGGCAGGTACTTGAGGTAGAACTTGCCGTTGCTCACCCACACAGCACACCGAGCCTGGAACGCGATGTCCCGAATCAGCTGCAGCGTGTTGACACGATCGAGCACCGCGAAGTGGGACGGGAACGCCGCGAGCGAGGTCTTCACCGCATCGAAGCTTGTCGAGTCGTAGGTCAGGTCGGTGTAGTTGTCGATGATCCACTTCAACACCTCGACGGTGTCGGGGCCGATTGTTGACTTGGCGGTCACGAATATCTCATCGCTCCAGCCCTCATCGGTGCGGCTGGACAGCGGTTTGTTCATGAGGATCAGCGTAGCGGTGAACGGGCCGAAGTTGACCGTGCTCACCATGTAGTAGCTGCGAGGCACAGACACCAGTCGCTCTTCGCCCTCGAACCGCTTGCGGGCCTTCACGTCCAGCACCTCGATGGGCGTGATGCTGACGACGTAGCCGATCTGCTCGCCGTCCTCGATCGTGACGCGAGCGCCCGCCTCGGCAAACTTGTGCTCCAGCACCTGATCGACCGGAGGCATCGTTGACTCCATTGTGTCGACGCAGATCACAAACCCGCGGATGCTGACCATGGACCCGCCCATGTCGCCCAGTCCAGGCGGCACGACGTGGCTCGCGTTGAAGGGCATCGACGGTGCCGGTCGGCTGCATGAGCCGGAGACGATCGTCTCTCGGGTCGTCTGGAGCCGATCCTCGCTCTCCGGATGCCGGCGGTTGTGGATCGAGAAGTCTTGCCCATTCATGACGCCGGTCAGCAGGATGCCGTCGACGTTGATCGTGATGACCTTGTTCTGCGGAAAGTCTTCGCCGCCAACGATACGCAGCGGGTTGCAGCCCAGCCCGCGAGCCTTAGCCTCATCGACTGTTGCTTGCCGCTGGTCGGTCACGCACTCCAGTTGCAGCTGGCGATTCGAGCTGTACTGCACGATGCCAAACTGCACATCGTTCATCTCGTCAACCAGTCGAGCCGACTCATCAAAGTCTCCCACCGATCGGTACAGAGCGGCGGCGATGCTGAGCACGCTCACTTGTGCATTGGCAGAAACCAGCGAGGCACCCAGGCTGCAGCTTGTCTCGCCGAAGGGTGCTTCGAGATGCTCCGACTCGCCGGTCAGCACGCCGACGCCGCACAGCGTCGAGCCCGAGACGGCGCGGCCGATCTGAACGGCGGGCACATCAAGGCAGGTGCCGAAGATCACAGGCCACGGCACGCCGATCAGGTCAGCCGGCAGGCCGGTGATCTGGCCTTCCTCGGGTGAGAAGCCGAACTCCAAGTCTTCGAGCTGATTGATGACCGTGAACTTCAACGTGCGATCGGTCTCGGACCAGACGATGGGGCTGCTGACCTTACCCGCGAAGACAAGGAACTTGTCCGCAACGTCCAGCCCTTTGAAGTGCTGGTACACGCGAACATTCTTCTGATGGATATCCTGCGAGTCGATGATGCCTTTGATTGTGCCATCGGTGTCGTCCAGCACAACGTCGATCTGCTGCGAGGACGAGTTGTTGAGCACGTCAATGACGTTGTCGAGCGTGCCCAGCTCCAGAATCTTAGCGGGGACGGTGCCGACATCCGTATCGGCATAGCTCAGGGTGCCCCCGCCCCAGTCGATCTCGATGATCGAGATAGGCTCGGTGCCAAGTTTCTTCGTCAGCTTTGCTAGGCTGCCCGCTGATACTTGCCTCACTGCTGATTCCCTTCAAACTCAATGGTGATGGTCTGTTGCTCGCGCCGTGTGCCGGTTGGGCCACGCCCGCCGATAGACCGCTTCGTGGTGTCAAACTCGAATGGGTTGTTCGTCATGTAGCCCACCCACACGTCACCGTTGTGGTCGGTGATGCGGACCTTGTCGGCCGCATAGTTGAGGATGAAGTCTCGAAGTTCGAGAGCCTTACCTCGCGTAAGTCTTAACGTCCACTGCAGCTTCTTGCGAGTCTGCTTCTTGACGTATGTGTACTGCGTGCCGTCGATCGCTCGCTTCGGAGTGACCGACGAAGTCAATGCTCGCGTATCAGAGAAGAGCGGACTGGGCATGAGCACAGTCCGCTCGATAGCAGGCAGTGGAGCTTCGATTTGAAATGACATTAGACCTTTGTCCCTTCAAACATGAACGAAGCCGAGTAGCTGTTGCGACGGTCTTCGACGATGGGGTCCTGAACCTCAGTGATCACGCCCCGCCACTCGCGGTCTTCCCAGTCGAACAGTGCGATCTCGTCCCCGAGCGACAGCTGCATGAAGTCCTGCAATGCGATCGCATCCTCGCGGCACAGTGCAGAGAACGTCAGGGCCATGGTCTCGACCTTTGGCCAGATCGGGTCGGCATATATGAACAGCTGACCGCCGTGCGAGACGCGATTGATACGCTGCAGCGAGATCCGATCCTTGTTGCCCAGGTTCGGTGGCCGCAACACAACCTCGCTCGTGAAGCTGGTCGCTGGGTAACGCAATCGGAAGCCAGTGGTCGCAGACTGTGCTGCGTACTCGCCGGCCTGAGACGTGTCATACATCTGCGTGAGCGGGCAACCTCGCTCGATCAGCTGGCTCGCGATCTTGTCGCTCATCGCCAGCGTCTCGGTCACCGTCACACCGCCGTCAAGCAGTGCTGACGCCGTGTCGCTCATCGTGAGCTCGTCGATCGCTGCCTGGGCGATGAAGCCGGCAGCGGAGTCAGCCACGGTCAACGCGGCCTGCGAAGACTCAGTGAGTGATCGCTGACCGCTGTCGTCGAGCGTCAGCGTGTCGCTGACTGACTATTCAATGCCGCCGGGGCTGAGCACCCACGCCGCCGCCGTACCCGATAGGTTTACCTTGTCGGATGCCGAGCCAGCGACCGTGCCGGGAGCACTCGCTGCGTCTGCCAGTCCGGTTTCAGTCTCGACGATGTCAAGCGTGTCAGGGTCGACACTTGTCTCGGTCGTGACCAGCTCGTCTTCAAGACTGACGTTCAGTTCGACGTAGCACCAAGCCGTATCGCTGACAGCCAGGTCTTCGGCCGTCGTGGTCGTCAGAGCGATCCGGTCGAGCTCAGCAGACGCCACGTTCGACAACGACAGTGTGTCGGTCGCCGACTCACGGTAGTTCTTAGCGATCGTCGAGCTCGCGTCATCGGTTACCGCAAGCGTATCGCTCGTGTCGCCTTCAATCACCAGCTCGAACAAGTCGGTGATCGCCAACGTTTCCGTCACGTTGATGATGTGATCACCGGTCACAGCAACCGACTCGGACAGTGCGAACGTATCGCTAGCCTCGTCGCGGAATACCGAGTTCTCGGTCATGTCCGAGAGCGACAGCGAGTCACTGGCACTCATTGCGAAGATGTAGTTGATGCCAGCGGTGTCGGTCAGCCAGAGTGAGTCGCCCGTGTCGACCGGGATCGGCGTCGAACCGTCAGAGGTGAACTGCGTGCTGACGCTGTCCTCTGCAGGGTCATAGCCGCCGTCGTTGCTCGCGCGGACGTGCAGGTAGTACGAGCCGGCGTATGATGCGGAGGCAGTGATGTCTGCTCCGGATGCTGCGGTCCCAGACGCCTCGACAACATCACCGGTAACGTTGCGGAGCTCCCAGGCACATGAGATGGTGCCGTTGCTTTGGCTATCCCAGGTGCCGACGTTGCCGTTGAACGTACCTGACGACATGCTGCCGGTCGGAGCCGTCAGGTTGATTGGCTCGGGACCCGCGAAGGCTTCCGCTTCCTCAGCGTCACTCAGCTTTCGCTGGAACTGGGCATAACCTGCGATGTGTCCGTTGAACCAATAGCTGACTAGGTTATCGAGGCTCTGGCCGATCCAGTGACTGCCGCCTCGATACAATGAGGTGATGCCACTCGCGGTCATCACGTCAGCGCCGTCCAGCCTGAACTGCCACCCATTGGTGCCGGGCGTTGTCTTAACGCAGACTTGACGCCAAGCATCTAGAGGCAGAACAGGATCGCCTACGCTCACGCGAGAGATCGAGGAGCTGCCGAGGGCACGAAAGGTTGAGCAGAAAACTTGCCCGTTCGTGTACGGGTAGTGGGACGCGCCGCCGGTCCCCGTCCCTTCGCCGAACTTACCAAACCCGGTCTTTGATGTTACAGACGGGGGATCGTCTGGACGCTTCATGAACATAAGAAGCGTATGGTCGTCACCTGACTGGTCGAGTGCGCCTAGGTCTACAAAGTCGTCGACACCGTCGAAATTGATCGCATTCGGTAGCCAGCTTGTTGGACCGGTCCCTGTTACCGGGTTCGACCCCATGCCGGTGAACGTACCGTTGTTTCCATTCAACGAGCTGTCGACAGCGGTGGTACCAGTGGTCTCTTGCAGCTTGAGCCAAGCCACGAGAGCTGAGTCTTGGGCATGGGAGCCTAGCCCGAAGAGTTCGTTATATGATTCGGCCATTCGCTAACCTCTCGTGCTGGAAATGAAACTGGCGGGCCGGATTGCAGCGCCCGACCGGCCAGGGAGACACCAGCGCGAGGTTAGGCGCTGACGGTGTACGTGACCTTGAGCACGTCGCCATCGGCGACGACACGGTCGCCGCCGGAGAACAGGGCTGCCGACCAGAGGATGTTGCCGGCGGTTGCGTTGCTCTTGGTCTGAGCATTGGCCCCGCCTGCTAAGAAGATGCCCTTTACGGTGCCTGCGGCCGTAATGTCGAAGCTCACGACCGTTCCGTTGGTGATGGACTGCGAAGCGGCCGCGCCCTCGGTCCAGGCCGGGCGGGTCACAGCCGAGTCGCTGTTGGCCGGGTCGGTGTAGCTGACGAATTCATCCCAGCCGTTGGTACCGTTGATCTGCGCGTACACGTCGGTCGCTGCCAACGCACTGTAGCCGGTCAGGCCAATCAGGCCGAGATACCACGTACCGATCTGCGTGTCACCGTGGAACATCACGTCGAGCAGCTTGTTCTTACCTTCGTTCGTGATCAGGTTGGGGAACTCTTCGCTGTGGATCACCTTGCCGTTGCGAATGTGTTCGACGGTGTAGCGGCCCTTGAGATTCAGCTGGTTCATCGTTGCCTTTCTGGAAGTTGTACCAAGAGAAACAGCCCAGGTAGAACGCCTGGGCTGTATTGGGTTTCTGTTTGTCGAGAACGCTTAGAGCCGAGAGGTGCCCCGGCGTAGTTCACGGCGCAGCTCGGTCGCGATGACTCGGGCTGTCTGCCCACCGGAGCTGCCTCCGGAGACTGTGACGTTGATGTCACCGACGTTGGTGACAGAGCCCTGCTGTGCGCGGAACACAGGTATTTGACCTGCGTTCATCGCTTGGATCTGCGAGAAGAATCGAGCAGTGCTGCGAGAGTTGACGATCGATTCGCCTGGGTCGATCATGGCGTGGATCGTATCCTTGCCTCTCGCCTGCCCGCCGTTGGCGAAGTAGTGCATCATTGCATTACCGAAGTAAGCGGTCTGCACTGCACCGCCGGCACCTAGCCGGGTCGTTGCGTTCGCATAGGCTTGCATCGCCTGGGCTGCGGACACAGTGTTGCGAGCCAGCTGGGCAGAGTAGTTGACTGCTGCCCGCAGGTTGGACGACACCTCGCTAGTCTGAGTAGTCGGGGCCGCTTGCTTGGTTTGCTCAAGCAGGCGGTTGATCGCTTCAACTCGGTCTGGTGCATCTTCGTTGCCGGCGTTTGCCTTTTGCACTTCCTGCAAGTCGATGATCTGCCGAACTTGATCCAGGGCGTTGTACAAAGCCTCCTGATCAGGCAGGAAGTCTTTGTAGTTCGCGCGGTCGAACATGTTCTTGTTGAAGTCTTCGACCACCCGGTCCAGCTGTGCGATCTTTCCTTTGATCAGGTCTACTTCCTTGCCACTGAACTCAGCATCCTTTGCAAACTCGCGGAGCATCGTGGCGGATTCGCGGAACTGGCGATTCACTTCGCCATAAGGCGACTTGACCCGTTCCATAACTTGCCGGTCCTTGGCACCTGTGCTCGTATCAACTGAGTCGAGCAGGGTGCTCAATTGGCCGAACTTCTCGACCGACTCAGCCGTCTTGATGAAGCCTTCGCGGAACCCCTGCAGTGCGTCCTGTAGCGTTTGCTCGATCGCTTGCCCGAAGTGCTCCAGCTCCTCGGGGGCGATGAGATCGCTTGCCTTCAGCAGCCCGCCTTCCATCTGTGCTGCCCGCTTGAAGGCAGCGACTGCTGGGTCAGCGTTGAAGTCATTCAAGGCTTGCTGAATCTGCCCAGCGACTTCCTCGCTGCTCTTGCCCAGCTGTGCTTGCAGGTTGCTCGCACCCTTGCTCAGCTCTGCGTTGAAGTCTGACGTGAACTTCGCGAGGCCGAGTACGTCAGCAAGATCGAAGTCGCCCTTCTTGAACTGGGCCGAGATGAGCTCGTTCAGCGCGAGGTTGCGTTTCTTCGTGCGATCAGCAAGCTCCGTGTCGCTGAACCGCTCGCCCTTGTTGTTGAAGAAGCCGGAGTTCTCAAGGACGATCTTGGCTTGCCGCTCAAGGTTCTTGAGGGTTTCTTCCTGGGTGCGCCGCTCCTCGTCGGCGACCTTCTTGCGTTTCAGCTGCAGATCGATCAGCCGTTGCTCA
>JBQCEI010000820.1:0-2633 GCA_051960375.1 Aureliella sp.
GCCCTGAGAGGCGGCACGAGTTATGGGCGATAACAAATGAGCGGCACCTTTCTGGGCCGACATATCTACCGTTCGTTACCCAGGGCTGCGACGCCGTCGGCGTCTTGCCCTGGGCTGACATAGGCGACCTTACAGGTCGCGGCTCCTACCGAGTCAAGGCTTGCGCGTCTCACTGTCAATGCCCTGAGCCAGAGACACAAATGCACACGACAGCCGATTTACCCACAAAAAATCGAGAAGAGCCAAGAAAACAAGACGCCAGCTCATTCAACTTTCGATGTCTTGGCGATCTGCCGCAGCAGCTCTTCGGAGCGCGGGCCACGGGAGGTGAAGGACGCCAGGCGGTCTCCTGTGGGCTCGACCGACAGGTCGCAGCGCAGCACCTCGTCGGGCCAAACCTGCGGGAACTTGTCGGCCCATTCGAACAGCGTCACCGCGGGTTCGACCAGCCACTCGTCGATGCCGAGATCCCAAACTTCGTCCACCGAGTTCAAGCGGTAGAAGTCCAGATGATAGAGCGTGAGCTTGCCGCGATAGCGCTGCACGAGCACGTACGTGGGACTGGTTACCGAGTCTGCCGCGACGCCGAGATGCTGAGCGAGACTGCGCACGAACTGGGTCTTGCCTGCGCCGAGCGGACCGCAGAGCGCGATCGCCATCGGAACGTGCAAGTGCTGGGCAATGCGCTCGGCCAGGCGATTTGTGTCGGCCAGCGAGCTCAGTCGCGTCTGCCAGTGCATGGTGTTCCCTTGAGAGGCTAGAAGCTAGAGGCGAGAGGCTAGAGGCTAGATGTTTCCTTCTAGCGTCTAGCATCTCGCCGCTAGCTGCTGTTAGTGCACATAGCCAGTCGCGGGCAACTGTTCGATGCGGCTGCCGCGGCGCGACCAGAGTCCGGTGCGGCTGATGAAGCGGCCGACTTCGATCGCTTGATCTTCACCCACCAGCGCTCGCAGCGCGGGCAGTTCGCTTTCGGGCACCGCTAGCAGCAGTTCAAAATCCTCGCCGTCGCCCAGCGCGTGGGCCAGGGGGTCG
Source organism: Aureliella sp. (assembly GCA_051960375.1). Lineage (GTDB taxonomy): Bacteria > Planctomycetota > Planctomycetia > Pirellulales > Pirellulaceae > Aureliella. The sequence goes on from JBQCEI010000820.1 coordinate 1,033, forward strand.
CGCCCCGATTGCTTGGCCATTTCTTGGGCCGCGGCCGAGATCGGCACGTTGGCCAAATCGAGCACCGCGCCGCAGCCGCTGGCGTTGCACATTCGAAGCAAGTCGATCGACAGGCCGTCGCTGATGTCCATCGCCGCATGGATGCCAACGTTGCCGCGAACGGCTCGCATCCAATCGATCCGCGGTTCGAAGTCGAGATGTTGGCCGAGCAAGCTGCCACCGAGCGGGCCGGTGACGACGATGACGTCATCGGCCTGGGCGCCGCCGCGCGTCCAAAACCGATCGGGCTCGGTGCGACCGATCGCCGTCAGGTGCAAAGCCAACGGTCCGTCCCAGCAGTTCGTGTCGCCGCCGGCAATTGCACAGCTATACCGCGCGGCCGCTTCGCAAATGCCTTCGAAGAGCTCGGCAGCGATCTCCTCGGTGTTCTCGCTCGGCAGGCATAGCGAAACAAACAGCGCTTCGGGCTCGGCGGCCATCGCGGCCAGGTCGCTCAAGTTCACATTGACCAGCTTGCGTCCGACCCGCCGCGGTCCGGCTTCCGACAAAACGAAATGCGTCCCTTCGAGCAGCGAGTCGGTCGTCACGACGATGTCCGCTTCGCTTCCGGCGAGCACCGCTGCGTCATCACCAATGCCCAGCTTGACCTGCGGCAAGCGCGAAGCGCGCATCTTTGCCCAGGCTACGAATGATTGCTCCATATCGTCAACGTGCTTTTAAACTCAGAACAGCCGATGAACCACCAAGACACGAAGACACCAAGAAAACCACGAGAGAGCGCTCAGGTTTTGGAATGGGCGTATTCGCCGCGGAGCGCCTTGCGTTCGATCTCGAGGATCTTGGCGACGCGTTGGGCGTGGCGGGGCTGTGGCGCGTACTGGGCCGACAAGAACGACTTCATGATTTCGAACGCGAGCTCGGGCCCGATCACGCGAGCGCCGATGCACAGCACGTTCATGTCATCGTGCTCGACCCCTTGATGGGCCGAGTAGGTATCGTGGCAGATGCTGGCGCGGATGCCGGGAATTTTGTTGGCCGCGACGCTGACGCCCACGCCGCTGCCGCAGATCAGAATGCCGCGTTCGGCGCGGCCGCTGAGAATCTCATCGGCCACCTGTTCGGCGATGTCGGGAAAATCGACCGCCTGCTCGCTGAAGGCGCCGCAATCTTTGAACTCGATGCCCGCGTCCTGCAAGAACTTTCCAACCAACACCTTCATCGAATAACCGGCGTGATCACCGCCGATCACACACCGCTTGCAAGCCCACTTGGACATCAACACACCACCCGTCGAGGCACCCAGCTGAACAGTTTTTCAAAACGAAGGGTTAATGTAGCAAGTTTTGCCGGGATGTGTTTGACCCGGGAATCGCTTTCAGAACATGGTGCCAGCTCTGCCTTCACGAGCACGAGCACGAGCACGAGCACGAGCACGAGCACGAGCACGAGATTTTGCTCGTACTGCTCTCGGCGTCCTCTGCGGTTAAAACGCTACTCACCCGGGCGATGGAACCAGGCTTGGACGCGGGCGTTTTACTGGAAGCCGGGTTGTTTGTAGAGGCGGCCGGCGGGCCAGTTGGCGCAGTCGACGGCGGCGATCA
>JBQCEI010000821.1:0-2192 GCA_051960375.1 Aureliella sp.
TGCGTCGGCCGATGCTCGGATCTTGCGGGTTGATGCTCGGGCCGCCGACCGTGCGCTCGAGCCGCCCGGTGCTCGACAAGATGGAATCGCGCCAGGCTTCGATCGGCAACCGTTTGCGATGCATGCGAGCCAGCCAAATGTTGTCCGGATCTTGAGTTTGAATATCTTCTGAGGTGACGCTCGATTGTTGGTACGTGCTGCTGAGCACGATCTCGCGGATCAGCCATTTGATCGACCAGCCCGATTCGATAAAACGTACCGACAGATCGTCGAGCACTTCGGGATGGCTCGGCTCTTCGCCCAAGCGGCCGAAGTTGCTCGACGTGGTTACCAGCGGTCGTCCTATGATCGCGCCCCAGATGCGGTTGACGATGACGCGGGCGGTCAGCGGATTGTGCGGTGATACGATCGCCTCGGCCAGTTCGCGGCGGCCGCTTGTATCGGCGACTTGCCAGGGCTGCGTTTCAGAGCTGCAGAGAACCTGCAAGAAACCGCGCGGCGCCAGAGCTCCTTTGCGTTTGACGTCGCCGCGAATCATGACTTGCAAATCGACCGGCTTGCCGTCCCGAACGATGTGCATCGCTTCCTCGGGCTTCTTGGCGTCGCCGGAGTCCTTCTTTTCGGCGCTGTCGCTTTGCGGTCGATTGAACATGGCCGTGCTGGCAAACACGCCGGCAAGCGCGTAGTAATCTTCGGTCGGAATCGGATCGTACTTGTGATCGTGGCAGCGCGCGCATGCGACCGTGAGGCCCAGCAGCCCGCGCGTCACTACGTCGACGCGATCTTCCCACTCGTCGGCCATCACTTCGGGCGAGCCGCGGTTGTAGTACTTCGGTCCCAACCCCAGAAACCCGAGCGGCCGCAGATCGCGATCGTCGGGACTACTTTCGGGCTCACAGTCCGGGCCACTTTCGGGCTGATCGAGCAGATCGGCTGCCAACTGCTGGCGAATAAACGTGTCGTACGGCAAGTCGCCGTTAAAGGCTTCAATGACCCAGTCGCGATAGAGATAGGCGTTGGGATAACACAGCGAGCGGTCGTTGCCGACGATGTGGGCCTGGTCCTCGGCGTAGCGGGCCAAGTCCAACCACAACCGTGCCCAGCGCTCGCCGAACGCCGAAGAGGCCAACAAGCGATCGACATAGCGCGGCCAGGCATCGGGCCGCGCATCGTTTACCAGAGCTTGCACATCGGCAAAGTCGGGCGGTAGGCCGGTCAAGTCGAGCGCCGCACGGCGAGCGAGCGTCTGCCGATCGGCCGCTTCCGCTGGAGCCAGCGACATCGACTCCAGCCGCGCGAGCACAAAGGAATCGATGCGTTGCTGCGGCCAAGCGATATCGTGGACGCTCGGCAGCGGCTGAGCCCGAGGCGGCTGAAGCGACCAGAATTTCCTCGCTTCCTCCCCGTCGACTTTTTTCTCACGGCGAGCCGGCGGCGGAGTGTCCGCCGTGCGCGGATCGACCGCTCCATCGCGAATCCACTGCTCGAACTTTTGCACGATCGCATCGCTCAGCCGCTGGTCGGGCGGCATCTCCAGACCATCGTGGCGGAGCGCCTTGACGATCAAACTGGAGGCGGGATCGCCCGCCACGATCGCTTGGCCGCTTGCGCCGCCGGCGAGCATCGCAGAGCGCGAATCGAGGAGCAATTCCCCTTCGACGTTATCTGCATCGGCCGAGTGACATGCGTAGCAATGCTCGACGAGCACTGGGCGAATATGTTTTTCGAAAAACTCCACCTTCGCCGCGTCGGGTTTGCCTTCGTCAGCTTTGCCTTCATCGGCGAGAGCTGCGCGGTGCCAAGGGGCGAGGATCGCCAACGCCAAAAGAGAGAGAACGAGCGCTCGCTGCATAGGCCGTTACACCGCTGAACTTTTTGGGAAGGTAGGCCGGCGCCGGACGGTGAAATCGCGACTTGGGGTGGCGGGGGAGGGAGGATGCCTTCAGTTTAGTGGTAGTCGATCGAGCATTGCAAGCGACACACATGCCGCCTTGCTTTTACCGCGGAGGACGCGGAGGGCGCGGAGAACGCAAAGGCGACGTAAGAACGTTGTTGCCAATGAGTGCAAAAGGGGGCACAATCTGCGCGGGTCGATCGCCGACGTTTGGCCCGGAAAGCGGTGGAATCTCTTCTTACGACACGAAAGTTGAACATGAACGATTCGCAAGACAGGACCGCACCGGTGGTCGAGC
>JBQCEI010000822.1:0-2005 GCA_051960375.1 Aureliella sp.
AGTTCGCTGAACTCTTCCGCGTTGGGCATGAAGAACGTTTGCACGATCGAATTGATCAGCCACGTCGTCCCGAGGAACACATAGAACTCGTACTGTTCCCAGCCGGTGCCGCGGCCGATCGACGGCGCATGCTCGAAGATGATCCAGTAGAAACCGACATTCATCAAAGCCCACGAGAGGCTAGTGATCGATTCGATTACAAAGTTGGTCCGGAACAGCATGTTCCTCACAAGCGAGTTCCGCGCAAAGGTCGCGAAGACGCGGAAGTAGTTCGGGCGCGAGTGCGATTTCGTGCTGGTCATGAACGGCTGTTCTTAGATTTTTACTGTTTAGCAAAACCGGCTTGGACTTGTGTGCCACTGGCCTTAGCCAGTGTCTTCAATTCGAAGTGTGAAGCTCGACGCAGGCACTTAGCTTTCCAAGAGCACCGATGCTCGCTGGACGGATCATTCTTTGGGCTCTTATGGCCGGTGGACGCTCTATGGTTTGGGCAGCTTTTAACTTCGGCCCGAAGAGCACTGGCTACGGCCAGTGGCACACAAAGCAATTAAAACACGCGATGCGCTCCATCACCCACCGTATCCGCTGTAACGTTTCAGCCCTTGGGCATACATCCATCGGCTCAGCACGATGAAGATGCCCAGCCACATGATTTCCAGTCCCAGCTCCATCGCCAGGCGATCGCTCGGGACTTTGCCGAGGAAGATGGCAGCCGGGAAGTAAGCCAAGTATTTCAGTGGCAGGAATTCGACGATCTCGGCCCACGGCGCCGGCAACAAATCGAGCGGAAACATGTGCCCGGACAAGAAGAAGTTCAACAGCATGTAAACAAACAGCAGCGAACTGACTTCCAAGAACCAGAAGCCGATCAGGCCGATGCACAGATCCATGAAGTATCCGAGCATAAAGGCCATGACCAGCGAGAACACAAAAGCGGCTAGGTGCGCCGGCGGTGGCCAGCCTTCGGTGAAGTAGCCGCGGCACAGAAAGAAAACCAGCGCAAACGGCAGCGCGGCTACTGTGTAGTAAGCAATCTTGTGCGCCACCCGCCCGAGCAGCAGAAATCCGATCATGTCGACCGGCTGGATGATGAACTTCTTGATTTCACCTTCGCGAATCTGCCGCGCGACGCTCGAGGCTAATCCCGGCATGCTCGAAAAAGCGCGGGCGAGCATCGAGAGCAGATAGTAGGCCACCATCTCATGAAACGAATAGCCGGCTAGTCGCTGGCCGCCGGTAGCCCCCGCGCCGATCGCATCGAAGACCGCCCACCACAGAAAGATCTGCGTGATGATCGGCAGGAAACGCATCAGCGTGCCGAGCGCAAAGTCGCCGCGGTAGACGAGCCGTTCTTCCAGCGCGATGCGGAAAATGGTCCACCAGCCGCCCGCGCGATGCTTCAATTCCCTGAGAGCTAAATCCATGGCAGTTGCATCGCCTCAGCGCATCGAAGAAGGGACGGGTGTCGGAATCGCCGAGCCAACAGCGGTTGCCGCCGCGGTCGATTGCTCGAACAAACTGGCGATCACTTCTTCCAGCGGCGGATCTTCGACGGCGATATCGTCCACCTGATAGTTATGAAGGATGTGCTCGAGCACTTTCGGCACTTCGGCCCGCGGGCATCGCAGCGTGACGCGCGGCAGTTCCATGTTTTGGACGTGCGCCAGTCGCTCGAGCCCTTCTGCCGATTGGCCTTCAGCCAGTTGCAGCCTGAGGATCTTCAAGCCGCTGAAGCTATCGACGATGCCGGTCAGCGAGCCGTCATACTTGATCGACCCGTCGGTAATCACGACGACGCGCCGGCAAAGCGCGGCCACATCTTTCATGTAGTGGCTGGTCAGCAAGATCGTGACGCGGCGTTCTTCCTGGTAGTAACGCAGGAACTGCTGAATGTTGTGCTGAGCGACCACGTCCAGGCCTATCGTCGGCTCGTCGAGAAACAGTACTTCGGGCGAGTGGAGCAGGGCGGCGATCAATTCCATCTTCATCCGCTCGCCCAGCGACA
>JBQCEI010000823.1:0-5004 GCA_051960375.1 Aureliella sp.
TGGGGCTGCCGTCCCTACCGGGACTTGCCGTACTCGATCCCAAAAACCTGAAGCCTGAAGCCTGATGCCTGAAGCCTTCTTCTACGCTGCCAGTCGCACCGACTGAGCTTGCGGAGCGCTTACGCTCAATGGCAGTGCCAGCGGCTGGGCATCGTCGGTGACCACTTGGCAGGCCAGGCGGCGCGTCATGTTGATCACCAGCGGGCTGCGGAGATTGGTCGTCAGCGTGCGGCCGGTCTTGCTGATCACCGTCATGATGAACACGCGATCGGAGGCATGCATCGAGATCGGCGTCAGCTGGCGCCGCGAGACGTTGACGCGGTAATCGCCGGCCAGCTTCCGCGGGCTCATGATCGGCAGAGCCACTTGCCCCTGCGATACCGACTGCAGCCACGCTACGTCCGGATTGGCCTCATCGGGCAGGATGACCCAATGCCGGCATGTCTCAAAGCCGATCAAGCCTTGTGGAAAAAGAATGACGTGTTCTTGCGATACTTCGATCTGACCGAAACGCGTCGTATTGACTATCATCGAAGAATTCCTTTCCCCGCAGCAGAATTGAGTCCTACTCTCCGAGTTATCGTCACAGTCTGCCACGCTGCACCAGCCTCTTTTTGACGGATTGTCAGAATTGCTCGTCTGCTAGCATTGGCAGCTTTTCCATGCTCGTCATTTACCGCGGAGCGCGCGGGGATCGCGGAGTAACTTCAAGGCTTCCATGAGTAACCGGACAGTAGATTTTGCGGTCGTCGGCGGCGGCATCGTCGGCTTGGCAACCGCCTGGCAGCTCTGGCGACGCTTCCCCGATGCGCGACTGTGTTTGCTCGAAAAAGAGAGCCAGCTGGCGCAGCACCAATCGGGTCGCAATTCGGGTGTACTGCATTCGGGAATCTATTACAAACCCGGTTCGCTCAAGGCGCTTACCTGCCGAGCCGGCAAGGCGCAGATGGAACAGTTCTGCCGCGAGGAGCGAATTCCCTTTGAGCTCTGCGGCAAGCTGATCGTCGCTCTCGATGAAGTGGAAGTCGAGCGGCTCGGTGCCATCTACGATCGCGGCCAGGCCAACGGCGTGCGGTGTGAGCTGATCGACGCTCAGCAGATCCGCGAAGTCGAACCGCATGCGGCCGGCATCTCGGCCATCCGCGTGCCGGAAGCAGGCATCGTCGATTACCCGGCCGTGTGCAATCGCCTCGGCAGCATCCTGCAGGCTGCCGGGCATGAAGTGCTGCTCGAGAGCCAAGTGCGAGCGATCAGTCCGGGCGCGCACGACGTGCGGGTCACGACCGCCGGCGACACCATCACCGCCGGCTTCGTCGTCACTTGCGGCGGTCTGTACAGCGATCGCCTGGTGCGGCTCAGCGGCATGCAGCCGCCGGCCAAGATCGTGCCGTTCCGCGGCGAATACTATGAACTGAACGCCGACCGGCGCTCCCTCTGCCGCAACTTGATCTATCCGGTGCCCGATCCGAACTTTCCGTTTCTCGGAGTTCACTTCACCCGCATGATCGATGGCTCGGTCGAGTGCGGCCCGAACGCTGTGCTGGCGCTGGCTCGCGAAGGCTATTCGTGGACGAAGCTGCGAGCGGGCGACCTGGCCGAGTCGCTCTCCTACGCCGGTTTTTTGAAGCTGGCAGGACGCTATTGGCGGACCGGGCTCGGCGAGATCCATCGCTCGCTTTCGAAAGCGGCTTTCGTGCGGGCGCTCAGCCGGCTGGTTCCCGAACTGAAGGCCAGCGATCTGCGGCCATGCCGGGCGGGCGTGCGAGCTCAAGCGGTCGCCGCCGACGGTTCGCTGGTCGACGATTTTCTCTGGGTAGCCGGCGAGCGCATCTTGCACGTCTGCAACGCCCCCAGCCCCGCCGCCACCGCCTCGCTCGAAATCGGCCGCACCATTGTCGACCGCATCGCCCAGGCGCTCTAGGTGCTGCGTACCTGCTCCGATTCTTACCGCGAAGACGCGGAGCATCCTCCGCGCTCTCCGCGTCTCCGCGGTTAAAAAATGCGATGGCGAGGACTGCCCCGACGCGAGGCGCCGTCAGTGGCCATTGAGATGCGCTGAGAGTATTGTGCTTTTGCCTGTCTTTGAACCTTGGACACCGATGATCGCGGCTTCGGTCTTATTGGGATCATCCAATGAAAGCGACTCGCGCGGCATTCTTTGAAGAAGCTGAATCGCCGCGGGATAGAGGCGGCCGTTTCTTCTTGCGTCTGACCGTCCAATTTCTATCCAATCGGTCCGTCGCTCATTGATGACGTCAGCGAGTTGTTGATGGTGTACCGCTGTTTGCTCCGCACCAAAGGTGGAGTCGACGACCAGAAACTCGACATTCAGTTCATCTAGGAGCCTCTCTACTTCCGCAGTCGACCTGAATCGCGGACGATATTCGCGACCATCCCATTTGCCGGACGCAAGTAACTTACTGGCACGCAACGCGAACATGCTGGGGCGTACTTCGCTGGCCACTGCTTCAGCAACGAACATTCCGTCAGCTCGCGGGTCACCGACAATCAGGCAAACCGGATGGACTGTCGTGGCAGTGCTATGGATCTGTGAAACGACCGGCCGATATCCTCCCCAGTCTTTCTGATAGAGATGCAGACCAGAGACTTGTAGGACAACCACTGACACAATGGCCAGAAAGTTGACAGCCCAACGTTCCTCCCACCGGGCGCGGAGGTACATGAGCAGTTTGCTGAAACCACGTGCAGCTAAGACGGCTGAAGGCGCGATTGCCGGGATCAGGTGGCGCGCTTCCAGCCCGCAGGGAACCACAAAGCAGAACAGTAGAACGCTTACGACCAATGCGGTGAGACTCGTCCATATCGAAGCGTCGCGGCGGTTGAGGGGCGTTGTCGTCCGCCGAGAAGCCCATATGGCAGTACCGGCCCCGATAACAAGGAGAGGCCCACCCGCATATCCGAGGGCATCTGCGATTGCCCCGGAGTAAAAGGGAACCGCCTCGAGGATAAATCCAACCTCGAAAGATTCGTGTTGCATTCCGTTGCGTTGAAGGTCGAGTGTGTAAAGATAGAAGGGACTGCAGAGGAGCGCCACAATTGCAGCAGGCAGCCAGAAGGAGAACGTTGCAAGCCTTGAAAATCTGCGATCGATCAGTGTGGCCAGCGGCGGAATTAAAGCAAGTAGTAGGCCCGAGCCCTTGGTCATGATGGCAGCCGATGCCAGAATTCCGAAGAGGATGGCATTGCGCATTGGGCGATTTCCAGCCAGATACGAGCCATACACAACGGCTGCCGACAGCGTAAGGACTGCTACGAGAATCTCGGTCATGACCGATGCGGAAAACCGCTGGATGAGCGGAGCGGCAATCAGTAGAGCGGCGGTCGGAATCGCGTAAATCGAGCCGACGTACTTGCGTACCAATGTCGCCGTCAGGAAGGCAAGCAGCGTCGTTAGCAGACCCATCAAAGCCATTGCTGCGGTACATGAGACTCCGAATAGTCGATACCACACCGCTTGGACCGCGTAGAAAAGTGGTGGCCAGTGTCCTAAACCAACCTTGGGATAGTGAGCGTAGAAGACGTCGGCAAAGCGGCGCACGTCTGCAATGTGAGACGCGGAGTCGTACGCGAAGATTCCAGTGACAAAGTGTGCTGCTTCATCAGGGTGGCTGCCGAATTCGCTCGAGTATGCCGAAGCCTTGAACTGAAGAATGAACACGAGAGCAGCTAGGATCGGCACTGCAATCGCGCTGAATAGAAGGCCTGATGACGAAAGTGATCCCCTCCGGAACGAAGCGTCGGTGTCGTTAGTCGACAGTTGACTGCGGGAAGCTCGTTCGTCAATCGTCATTGTTTGACCTATTAGGAACGTCGTGATGTTATGAAGTAGCGCTGCCTAATCTGCCCACCAGTACCGCGCAATGCACCAGAGGGCCTGCACCCCGTCCTTCCAACCGATTTTCTTGCCTTCTGCGTAGGTTCGCCCGTCGTAGCTTATCGACATCTCGTAAACTCGGAATCGTCGCCTGGCGACCTTGGCTGTCAGTTCCGGCTCAATTCCGAACCGATTTTGCTTGAGCGTCGGCCAAATGCAGTCGATCGCCTCCCGCGTGAAGACTTTGTAGCAGGTCTCCATGTCGGTCAGATTCAGGTTGGTAAACCAGTTCGACAAATGCGTTAGGACCTGGTTGCCCAAATAGTGCCAGTAGTAAAGCACCCTGTGTTCGTGATCCCCAAGAAAACGGCTACCGAACACAACATCCGCACGCCCCTCCACCAGCGGCCGCAGCAGGCGAGGATATTCGGTGGGATCATATTCCAGGTCGGCATCTTGTATGAGCACGAAGTCTCCGGTTGTCTTTGAGAAACCGGTTTTGCAGGCGGCTCCCTTACCATGATTGACCTCGTGATACGCGACGAGGATCCGGTTCTGCGGATCTGGTGACTCGATCGCTTCGCGTTCAATTTCTTTGAGGATGTCACGCGTTCCATCTTGGCTGCAGTCGTCGACCAGTACGATTTCCTTCCGGATGGGTACCGACTTGACTTTGTCCAGTAGATCTCGCAGTGTGTCCCGCTCGTTGTAGACCGGAATTACGACCGACAGAACCACATCAGCGGGAATGGCATAGATGCCTAGCTGCCGACAGCCCACATCCCCAAGCGTCCGCCGCAGCGCGGTGAACCATGGAACTGAGAACGGCTGCGTCTCCGCATCGAGCGACTCAATGCTGCTTGGTATTCGAGGAGCTTCGATATTCCGAGTTGCTTCGATATTCCGAGTAGCTTCGATATTCATAGACAACCGCACTTCGCTTTTGACTATTAGGAATTCAGGGCCTTATTGTAGCGTCGGTTTTGTATGCAACCATGAAATCGGAGAGAAAGCAGCTTCAATGTTGAGGCTTGGGTTTCTTCGGACAGCGCGCATGTTCACCTATTGCGCACGTGAACTTTTTCAGCCCTGCCGTTTCAGTGATCGCCGCGGCGCTCGAGCACCGTGTCGTCCCTGTTCCGATTTTTACCGCGGAGACGCAGAGAGCG
>JBQCEI010000824.1:0-2247 GCA_051960375.1 Aureliella sp.
GTCGTTGAGCTTGGCTAGCGACTGTTTGGTGTCGAGCTTGGTATCTTTTTGCAGCTTGGCCAGCTCACCTTCGAGCTTGCGGAACATGTCGGCCGCTTCGTTGAGCCCGCGCTTTTCGGCTTCGAGCCGTTTCTTTTTCAGTTGCTCGATCAGCGGCTTGGTCGAGTTGGCGATTTGATTGACTTTGGCTTGGCTGCTGGCCGCTTGCGCGTCGGCGGCCGGTTGCAGCGGCGCATACCACAGGGCCAGCGCGACCAGCGCCGGTAGCACGGGCAGGAGCAAGCCGCGATGCGCGCCCCAGCGGAACCTGTCGCGCACATCGAGCTGAGCGGCCCGCTTTTCTGCATCGGCAGCCAACGCTTGGCCGAGCTCCGCTTGCCGGTCTTCTTCAGTGAGCATCAGAGCGCTCGAGAGCCGCTCGCGCAGGCCGAAGCGTTTGTCGATTTCAACCGCCGCATCGGCCAGCGTCGGACGACCCAGCAGCGTATTGATCAGGCTGACCACCAATGCCACTGCCACCGCACCGCCCAGCCAACTGCCATACCAGGTCGTTTTGTCCACCCAGAGCGGCACGAAGATCGGCAAAACCAGACCAACCATCGCAAACGTCAGCAGGGCCAGCATGCTCCAAGGCAACACCGAGAGAAACCGCTGCGAAGTAAGTCTGCGCCGAGCTAGCCTGGCCTGCTTGCGAACAGTGTCCATGACGACTCTCTTCCGGTTGTTGGGTAGCGACCAAAGGGTGGAACTTCTATAAGTATAGGCGTTTGGCAAGTCTCCCCGCAAACGCGCTTGTCTCAACGCCAGAAAAATTAATTCAAGGTCGTTCCCAGGCTTTGCCTGTGCGCCCTCGTTCCCAGGCTCCGCCTGGGAACGCGATGTCTTCGAGGCTCTGCCTCGCAGAACCCGGCAAGCAGGCCAGCCGCCATGGCAGGTGCCGAGGAGGCGGAGCCTCCAAGACAGTGCGTTCCCAGGCAGAGCCTGGGAACGAGGGATATGCAGAGGGCGCGGAGAGGTTGCGGAAAATACCCATGGGGTGTGTGGGGCGGGCTTGGCGGGAAATCGCTACACTATGCGCTTTGCTCGGGCCAACTTTTGCCGCGATGCCTATGAAGGATTTTTTAAGCCATGCATCATGCTGCTTATATCGAACGCGTTTTTGACTTGATCGATCCGAGCCGCAATCTCATCTTCAACATGTCGGTCGAAGAAGCGACGCGCCGCGTCCGCAGCGGCGACCCGCAGCAAGTCGGCGAGATCGACGGCCAGTTCGCGATCGTCGCCTGCGAAGGCAAAGATGTGCGCATGGCCAGAACGATCGGCCGCCCGCTGCGCTACTTCCTGGCCAAGCAGTCCGACGGGCCTTGCTTGATCGTCGCCGAGCGGATCGATCAGATTCGCCAGCAGCTTCAGTCGCTCGGTCTGGGCGATCAGTTTCATCCGAGCTACACCCGCATGGTTCCGGCTCATCACGTCCTGCATCTGAAACTGATCGGCTGCCCCGATCCGAATCCCGGCTGCGATCGCTTCTTTACTCCCGAGCGCAATCGCTGGAGCACCGACATCGACAAGATTGGCCAGCGGTACATCGGCGCGCTGGTTGAGGAATGCGATCGGTGGCTCGATGCGATCGGCCCGCGCGAACCGATCGGCGTGCTATTCTCCGGCGGCATCGACAGCGGGGCTGTGCTGCTGGCCCTGATGCATCGCCTGCTCGCGCGCGGCGAGAACCCAGCGCGTCTGAAGGCTTTTACGTTGTCCATCGACGGGCAAAGCCCGGATGCAGACCAGGCGCGCTCGTTCCTCGAGCGGCTGGACATGGCGATGCTGCTGGAAGTGGTCGATGTGGCGGCAGACTCGATCGATTGGCGGGAAACGATTCGCGCAGTCGAAGATTACAAGCGGCTGGACGTCGAAGCGGCGACGATGGGCCTGGCGTTGTGCCGAGGCATTCGCCAAAGATATCCTGACTGGGTCTGGCTGGCCGACGGCGATGGTGGCGACGAGAACTTGAAGGACTATCCGATCGAGGAGAATCCCGAGCTGACCATCCGCAGCGTGCTGAACAACCTGATGCTGTATCAGGAAGGCTGGGGCGTCGATGCGATCAAGCATTCGCTCGTCTACAGCGGCGGACAGAGCCGGGGCCATGTGCGAAGCTACGCTCCTGCCCAGCAGTTGGGCTTTCGCGGCTTCAGTCCCTTCGCCTTGCCAAGAGTGATCGAAGTGGCCGAAGGCATTCCGTTC
>JBQCEI010000825.1:0-6469 GCA_051960375.1 Aureliella sp.
CTCGAAACTTTCCTCAATCGGCCGTGTTCACACCTGATGAACGCGGCCGATTTTCTTTTCTAGAATCACTTACGGGTTCTCAGTACGCGCACGTTACCGCCGAGGGGCCACGATGAAACCGTTGCGATTGCTGTGCTGCTGGGTCTGCTGCTGGGGGCTCGTTTCGCTGAGTATGGCCGAGAAGGCGCGGGCGCAGAAGGACGCAAAGTCTGCCCAACAGGCACAGGTCAAATTCTTTGAAGCCAAGATTCGCCCCGCGCTGGTAAAGCATTGCTACGAGTGCCACAGCGCTGAGAGCAGCGAATTGGGTGGCGGTTTGCAACTGGACAGCCGCGATGGGCTGCTGGCCGGCGGCGATAGCGGCCCGGCCGTCGTGCCGGGCAAGCCCAAAGCCAGCCTTTTGCTGAAAGCGATCCAGCAAACCGATCGCGACCTGGTCATGCCACCCAAGGAAGCCGGTGGCAAGTTATCCGACGAAACGATCGCCGACTTTGAAACGTGGATTCGCAACGGAGCGGTCGATCCGCGCACCGAGGCGGCCGCAGTAGCGAAGAAGAAATACGATCCCGAGGCCTCGAAGGATTGGTGGGCCTGGCAACCTCGCCAGCACGTCGCGCCGCCGCAAGTACAGAATGAAAAGTGGGTCCGCGAGCCGATCGATCGCTTCATTCTGGCCGGCCTGGAGCGCGAAGGAATGAAGCCCTCGGCCGACGCCGATCGCGTCACGCTCGTGCGACGCTTGGCGTTCGATCTGACGGGCTTGCCGCCGAGCGTTTCGGAGCTTTACGACTACGCGCTCAGTCCGTCGCCTCTGCCGCTGGAGAGCCTGATCGATCGCTATCTCGATTCGCCGCGCTACGGCGAACGGATGGGGCGTCACTGGCTCGACGTAGCCCGCTATGCGGAGTCGACGGGCAAGGACTTCAATGCCACCTTCCCGCACGCATGGCGCTATCGCGATTACGTCATCGACGCGTTCAACGAAGATATGTCGTATCGCAACTTCATCATGGAACAGATCGCCGGCGACTTGCTGCCCAGCCAGTCGGCCTCTGCGAAGACTCGCCACACGATCGCCACCGGCTTTCTGGCCCTCGGTCCCAAGGGACTCAACGAAGCCAACCCGCGTCAGTTCGCCACCGACCTGGCCGACGAGCAGATCGACACGGTCTCGCAAGCCTTCCTGGGCGTCACGCTGGCTTGTGCGCGGTGCCATGATCACAAATTCGATCCGATCACGCAGCGCGACTACACGGCCGTCGCGGGCATCTTCCTATCGACCGAAACCCGCTTCGGGTCTCAGGGCAACAACAACGGACGCAATCGCGGCAAGCTGGCCGAACTGCCGCGCGGCTTCCTCGACGAACAAGCTTACAGCCGAGCCTTGTCGCCGCTGGAGTACAAGCGTCTGCAGGAGCGCGTCGAGCAGCTCGAACAGGAACGGCGCACGACCGCGCTGGCTGCCCGCGAGCGTCCCTCAACCGACGCCAAAAACAATCCGCGGCGCGAACTTAATCGCATTCAAAACCAGCTGGCCGCGCTCGAAACTGAGCTCTCGCTGTACAACGAAGATGGATCGCTGAAAGCGTTGGCGATGGCCGCCGCTGACAAACCGGCAGCAGTCCCGCGGCCGGTCTTCGCGCCGCGCGCTCGCAGAGCCCTGGAGGCGCTGGCCAATGTTCAGCGGCGCGGTGGCCTGCCGCTGGAACTGCAAACGATTCACGATAGCCCGCTGTATGAGCGAGGCGAAGTCGATCGTCCCGGCGAGCGCGTGCCGCGCGGTCTGCCCGCGTTCTTTGCCCGAGGCAAACAGGTTGACATACCCGACAATACCAGCGGCCGCATGGAACTGGCTCGCTGGATCGCCGATGAAGAAAACACACTCACCGCTCGCGTGATGGTCAATCGCGTGTGGAGCTGGATGATGGGCCGCGGGCTGGTGGCCAGCGTCGACAACTTCGGATCGACCGGCGAAGCACCCTCGCATCCCGAGCTGCTCGACTATTTGGCCGGCGAGTTTGTCCGCAACAACTGGTCGGTGAAAAAGCTCGTGCGAACGATCGCCCTCAGTCGCACGTACGCGATGGCGAGCGATTACGACGAAGCGAACTACGCCCGCGATCCCGACAACCGAAACTATTGGCGAGCCAATCCGCGGACGCTCGAAGCCGAAGCGGTGCGAGATACGCTGCTGAGCGCTGCCGGCACGCTCGATTTGGCGCGGCCGCACGGCTCCTTGATCTCGAAAGCCGGCGATGGCATCCTCGGCCGCCCGCGCCCCAACCCGCGCGGCCGCGGCGTCACCGAAGAGGACATCACGAAGATCGATGCCGACTATCGCTCGGTCTATCTGCCGGTGCCTCGCGACTTGCTGCCCGATGTGCTCGAGCTGTTCGATTATCCCGACAACTCGCTCGTGCACGGCTCGCGCGACTCCACGCTCGTCCCCAGCCAGTCGCTCTTCTGGATGAACAGCAAGACGGTCGAGCGCGCGGTCAAGAAGATCGCCCAGCGCGTCCTCGGCTCCGAGCTCGCAGCTCAAGGCGACGAAAGCGAAGCGAAAGGCAAGGGCGGTGACAAGGCCAAGGACAAAGCCAAGGACAAAGCCGACGGCAAGAAGGAAAAGGAGCGGTCGCAATATGGTCAAGCGTCGAAGGTCGATGTCGCCGCCAAGTTTAACGACATCTGCCTGCTGACCCTCTCGCGGCCGCCGCTGCCCGAAGAGACCGCCGCAGCCGAACGATTTGTCGCCGAGCAAACCCAGCTCGGCGCCAGCGACGAAACGATCTGGATGAGCGTCTGCCGCGCCGTAATCAGCAGCGCCGACTTCCGCCGCCTCCGCTAACTAAGCATCCTCTGCGTTCCTCCGCGCTCTCCGCGCCTCCGCGGTAAAAAATCCTCAGAAGCCCACTTTCAAAAAACGGACCGGAGCACAACCATGGCTCGAGAAATCTCCAACACCTGCGGCCGCATCGCTCCTCTGTTTTCGCGCCGAGCCGTCCTGCAGAGCACAGGGCTGGGCTTGGGCTGGGTGGCTCTCAACCAACTCATGCAATCGGTTAGTGCCGCTGAGCACTCGGCCGCCGAGCACTCCGCCACCCGCGGCCCGCACTTCACGCCGCGAGCCAAGCATGTGATCTTCCTGTGCATGCGAGGCGCGCCGTCGCATCTGGACACGTTCGACTACAAGCCGCAACTGACGAAGGATGATGGCAAGCCCGGGCGGCGGGGCGGCACGCGACTGCTCGGTTCACCTTGGAAGTTTGAACAGCACGGCGAGTCTGGCTTGCGGATCTCGGAGCTCTTCCCCGAAGTCGCCAAGCATGCCGACAAACTGTGCGTGATCAACTCGATGCAAACCGACCTGCCGGCCCACCCGCAAGCGTTCTTGCGGCTGCACACCGGGACCTCGCAGTTCGTCCGCCCATCGCTCGGTGCGTGGACTCTGTACGGACTTGGCTCCGAGAACGAAAACCTGCCCGGCTTTGTGACGATTACGCCGCCGAGCGGTTTTGGCGGCTCGCAAAACTACGGCTCGGGTTTCCTACCGGCGGCCAACCAGGCAACGCGCATCGGCGCCGACGCGCGTCCGGTCCGCAGCGCCACGGTGCCGTATCTGGAACCACTCTCAGAGCGAACTCAGCAACAAGCCAACTTAAGCCTGATCGACCAGTTCAACCGCGCGCAGCTCAAACGCAACCCGCACGACGAAGCGATCGACGGCGTCATCGAGAGTTTTGAGCTTGCCTTCAAGATGCAGTCGGAACTGCCGCAGGTGATGGATCTCGACCAGGAGTCGGCTCAGACGCAACGGCTCTACGGAATCGGCCAGTCGCAGACCGACGACTTCGGCCGCAAATGCCTGATGGCGCGTCGACTGGTCGAATCAGGCGTGCGCTTCGTCGAGATCGCTCACGGCAACTGGGACCAGCACTTCAACCTCCGCCAGGCTCTGCAGAACAACTGCGACACTGTCGATCAACCGATCGCGGGACTGCTAAGCGATCTTGAGGCCCGCGGCCTGCTCAAAGACACGCTGGTGATCTGGTCGGGCGAATTCGGCCGCACGCCGCATGCCCAAGGCAACGACGGCCGCGACCACAACAACAAAGCGTTTTCCGCTTGGATGGCTGGCGGAGGAGTGAAGGGGGGCTTCACCTACGGCAGCAGCGACGAGCACGGTTACGAAGCGGTCGAGAATCAGATGTCGATCCACGACTTCCACGCAACCATCCTGCACTTGCTGGGCCTGGACCACAAACGTCTGACCTTCCGCTACGCCGGCCGCGACTTCCGCCTGACCGACGTCTACGGCAACGTAGCCGAAGACATTATGGCATAGCGCTCGTCGCTCGCGGCTCTCGTTCCAAGGCAGAGCCTGGGAACGAGGGCGTTAGAGTTCTACGCCAAGTGTAAAGCTTACGTCCGCAGCCACGCCCGCAGGTTCTCTTCAGCGGCCGTCGAAGCCGTCGGCGAGACCTCGAGCTGCCAGGTAAGCGGCGGCTTGCGCCCAAGCGTCAGCGGCAGCTCAATGACCTTGCCGCGGCGCGCAACGGTCAAAGGGAGCGCATCGCCCGGCTGATAAAGTCCCAAGCGATCGGGCCAGCTGGCCGGATCGACGCGATAGCCATCGAGCGCAATCAGCTCGTCGTCGACGTTCAAGCCTGCGACATCCGACGGCGAGCCGCGGACGACGCGGCGCACCCACAAGCGGCCATCCGAGGCGGTCGAATCGGAGCCGATCCACACCTCGCCGGTTTTCTCGCTCTCCTTGGCGTTGGTCTTGAAACGCAACCCGAACCATTCCAGCGCAGGCTCAAAGTCGAGGTCGCCGACGCCCGAGACGCACTCTTCGATCCATGGCGTCAGCTCGCGCCGCGCCACGCGATCGACGATCTGGTTGAAGTCGGCCAGCGTGTAGCCGCTCTTCAAACGCTCGTGCCAGAGCAGTCGCATCACTTCGTCGAGATTGCGAGTGCGGCCGGTCGCTCGCTGGATCTCGACATCGAGCAGCCAGGCGACCAACAAGCCCATGAGATAGTAACTGATGCGGGCGTTGGGAGTGTTTTCGTCGGGGCGATAGTGTTTGATCCACGTGTCCCACGACGAATCTTGCAAGTTCTGGACGAGGCGTCCCGGAGCGGTCTGTACCGTGGCGATGTTCTTGCTCAGCCGCTGCAGATATTCCTCGCGTGTGCACAGGCCGCAGCGCACCAAAGCCAAATCATCGAAATAGCTGGTGATGCCTTCGGCGATCCACAATTCGGTCAGATACTGCTCGCGCTCGTAATCGTAGCGAGTCAATTCGCGCGGCCGCAGGCGGCGGACGTTCCAAGTATGGAAGAACTCATGGCTGACTAGCGCCAACCAGTTCAAGTAGGCGTCGCGGCGACGCATCGCCCAGCGACTGGCCATCAGCACGCATGAATTGTCGTGCTCGAGCCCGCCGCCGCTTTCGGTGATCAGGTTCAAAAAGTAATAGCGATCGTACGGCACGACGCCCCAGAACTGCTGATGTTCGGCGACGATGCGTTCGACGTCGGCAACCGCGCGCAGGCTATCCCACAAGTCGTCGCCGCCGCAGTTGACCAGGTAGTGCTCCTTGCCGCCGACTTCAAACGGCGTGATGTCGAGCATGCCGCAGACGATCGGCGAATCGACCAGATCGTCGTAGTTCTCCGCCCACAGTTCGACGGTTTGCGCATCGGGGCCGGTCTTGCGCACGAGCGAAGTGGCCACGTTGCTCCACTGCTGCGGCAACCGCAGACGGACGACGATCGGTCGATCTTCGCGGCCGCGCACAAACGGAAAAGTCGCTGCTCCGGTCAAGAACGCGTAGGCGCGCTCGACCCAGTTGGTGCGAACGCTCATTTCGCGGCAGTACAGCCGGTAGCGCACGCGAATCCATTCCGATCCGTCGGTCGTCACCAGCCAGCGATGCTTGTCGAGATGCTCGAGCGCGACCGAGCGAATCTCTTCGCCGCCGACTTCCTCATGGCCGCTGGCACTCAGCTGCTCGATGCTCCGCGCGTACTCGCGAACCATGTAGCTGCCCGGCGTCCACACGGGAAAGACGATCTCGAGCGCCGAGGCGCCGCTGGCTCGCAGCCACAAATCGACATTGATGACGTGGTGATCCGCTTCGGCAAACGAGATTTCGTAGCGGATGGAGCACTGAACGACGGAGCGTGTCGATGCGGAAGCCATGGGTTTTGACGACACGTAGTGGTCCTCGATGAAGTCTTGGAGTCGCAATCGTCTGATCTTTGTGCAGATTCTGTGTGGCACTGGCTATGCCAGTGGCTTTTTCCTCGAAGTTTACCGCGTTCAGGTCCCCCAACGCGCTGCGACGGCGAACTGCCTTGCGACAGCTCTCGGCAGCGATTGATTTGCATTGGAGCGCTTTCCCGGGCCTTATAACGATTGAACTTCGAAGCGGAAGGCACTGGCATAGCCAGTGCCACACTCA
>JBQCEI010000826.1:0-6457 GCA_051960375.1 Aureliella sp.
TGCCACTACCGCATCGCAGCAGACGAGTTCCGCTCAGGCAAAACCGGCTGACGCAACGCCTGCGACGCCGGCGCCGACACCGGCCGCAGCCGCCCCTTTCCCCGATCTCGCGATCCCCGAGAACGCCGATCGTGCAGCGCTGGAAAAGATCATCGCCGCCGCCAAGCAGGCGCAGCCGACCAATCCCGATCAGTTCCGCCAAGTGCAAACAGCCCTCCGCGACGCATCGAGCGCTTTGATCAAGCGCATCGAAGACAAGAATGACCCGGTGCGCATGCAAGCCGAACTCGATGCGCTCTCGAGCTCAGCGGCTCTCATGGTGAGCGACCCGAACCAGTCGCGCGAGCAGCTCCTAAAGCAGATGCAAGCGCATTTGGACGGCCGCGACGAGCTCACTTTGGCCGACGTGCAAACGGGCATCGTCGTCGCCTTCTATCTCGAAATGCAGCCCCAAAAAACTCCGGCTCGCGATGCTTATGCCATGCTGGCCAAGCGGCTCGAGGGAGACTCGCGCGAAGAAATGCAAGCGCTGCGAGTCACGTTGCAAGCTAGCGTGCGGCGACTGGAGATGCTCGGCAAAAAGTTGCCGTTGGATGCCACGTCGACCGATGGCAAAGCGATCAAGACCGACGACTTTGCCGGCAAGTTTGTGATCGTCGACTTCTTTGCCGTTTGGTGCCAGCCGTGCGTCGCTGAACTGCCGCAATTGCAGAAGTACTTTGAAAAGTATCGCGACCAGGGGCTGGAGGTCATCACGATCAGCATCGATGCCGATCGCAAAGGACTCGATGCTTTCCTGGCGTCGCACAAGCTCCCCTGGCCGGTCGTCAGTGATAATGCCGGTTCGCTCGATGATTCGCTACAGATGAAATTCGGCGTCCTGTCGTTGCCCACGGTGTGGCTGCTCAATAAGGAAGGTGTCGTCGTTTCGCTGGAGGCGCGCGGGCCGGAGCTGGATCGCTTGATGCAGCGCATCTTCGACGCGCCCACTCCGGCCGAAGAGCCTGCCAAGCAGCCTGCCCAACAGCCGGCTAGCGCAGATAATGGCAAGAACCCGCCAACGCCGGTGGCCAAGTAATCGCAAGAGAACGGGAGCATCGTGGCTGTTAGGGCCAAAGGCCCGCGATCCCTTAGCCCAGCCCGGCGGGCTGGGATCGCTTTGCGACCGCGACGCCCCAGCCCGCTGGGGTGGGCTAAGGAATTACGGACCTTTGGTCCTCAAGACTCCGTCAGAACTCAACACGGATCGCTCACTCGCTGCTCGCAGCGAACGATATCACAACTGAAACAGAAGGGACTCGACAATGACCATTTGTGGCTTGCGCCAACAGATTTCGCTGAAGGCATCTCGAACTATCGCCAGCAAGCTGCCTGGGCTGGCCTTGGCGGGCGCGCTCGCGTCGCTGAGCGCCTGCAACCGCGTCGAGCCGGAGAAAACCGAAGGAGCCGCTAACGCTCCCGCACAACAAGTGGCCGCGGGCGAACCGACGGACGCGACGTCGCTAGTTCCCACGTCGACCAGCGTCGACGCTGCCAGCCTGCCGCCGCAGTCGCCCAGCGTCCTTCCGCCGGTTGCCCAGGCGGTGACGTCGACCGCTGCGACGCAGAACGTGGCGCAGTCGCCCGGCCAGTTGCCGCCGGCCGGATCGCCGCCAGCAGACTCTGCTGCCTCCAGCGATCAAGCGAATCAATCGGGCGTGCATATCGAAATGACGACGCCGTCGCTCCCGAAGGTCGGTGCCGACACCAGCTCGCAAGAAGTCAATCAAGCGATTTCGCAGCGCATGCCCGAGCGTCAGTTCATGAAACTGGCGATGCCCGAGACGAATCGCCCCGAAGATCTGCTGCAGTTCTTCGGCGAGTGCGATAAGGCGATCCAGGAGCTGACGGTCACCGCTTACACGCAGCAGATGAGCGAGAAAGAATTCCAGGAGCATGCCAAGCGGCTCAGCCAACTGAAACGCGATGCGGCGGAGCGCATGCTCGCGCTCAATGGCCGGACGCCCGAACAGCAAAAGCTCGGGATGTCGGCCCGCGTCGAATCGCTCTCGCACTTGACCAGCCTGGGCGATGTAGAGTCTGCGACCAAGTTGCAGTCTCTGGCCGAAGAGCTTAGCAAGTCGAGCGATCATCAACTGGCCCATCAAGGCAAACTGGTCTTGCTGGGATTCCGGCTCAATCAACTGCTCGAAGGTCAGCTCAAGGATCCGCAGCCGCTGCTGGCCGACATGGCCGGGCTGTTTGAAACGCAGGAGGATCGCGGGCTGGTCGAGATGATGGCGGTGCAGCGGTGCGCCGACGTGCTGTCGCAGCTCGGTTACAGCGACCAATCCAAGCAAGCGATCGACTTGATTGTCAGGGAGTATCGCAATTCGCTCGATCCGGACCTGAGCATGCGCGCATGGACGCTCGAGACCAACGGCGCGCCGGCGATGAACGCTTTCAACGAAGCGGTTCAAGCGACGCTGGCCGGCACGGAGAAAGATGCGGCGCGGGTCGCGCGGGCGTCGACCGAGTTGCTGGGCGCCTTTCCAAGCGTCAACACGCTGTGGCACATATCGCGACTGCTGATCCCGCTCGAGTTCAGCGGCAACGTGGCGGCTGCCAGCGAAGTCGCCAAGGTCGTTAGCCAAGCGCGCTCGCAACTCCCGTCCACTCCTCTCAGCCCCGAGATCGACGGCTTCCTCGATGCTCACCAGCGGCGGCTGGCCATCCGCGGCAAGACGCTCGACTTAAAAGATTTGGTGACCTTCGACCGCCGGCCGTTCGACTGGGCCAGTTATCGCGGCAAGGTGGTAATGGTTTGTTTCTGGGCGAGCTGGGAAATCAACAGCCTGGACGAACTGGACAAGCTGGCCGCGCTGCGTCAGCAGATCCCGAGCAAGGACTTCGAGATCGTAGCGATCAATCTGGACGATACGAACATGAACGGTGCCGAGCAGATGGTCAGCCGCAGGCATTTCCCGTGGACCACCGTCCGCAGCGCAAGCCCGAACGCCATCGGCTTCAATACGCCGGTCGCCAAAGAGCTGGGCGTCAATGCCGTCCCATTCGTCCTGCTGGTCGATCGCGAAGGCAAGGTCGCCGCCATTCATGCTCGCGGCGAAAAGACCCCCAGCATGATCAACGAACTGCTGTCGCGGGGCTAACTTCGTCCCCTCTCCGCGCTCTCAGCGTCTCCGCGGTTGAGCCGAGACAGCTTGGTTTCATGCAGAGCCGGCGCCGTAATGCAGGGCAGAGAGAAAGGTTCGTGGCCTAACTGTGGGACGGCAGTCCCTTGCCGTCAGCACCCGGCAAGCCGGCCGACTGTGCCCGTCCTGCTCTTCTGCCTTTGGCCGCATCGCGGCCTACCAATTAAAGCTCACTGACTTGCCGGGTTTACAGTCCGGTCAGCAGCCATTCCCGCTGAGCGATCAACAGCTCGCGACCGGCCAGTTGCTTGAGTACCGCTTGAACTTCTTGGCGGCTGAGCACGACGGGCAATCGAGCCGGCTTCTTCGATCGGAGTGCGTCGATTGCGTCGAGCTCACGAAAGAGCACGTGTTTGTAGACGAACAAGAGCGCACACAGCGCCTGGTCTTGAGTGCTGGGTGCCACGTTGTGGTCGACCGCCAGTTCGGTCAAGAACTCGGTGACTTCCACTTCCCCGATGCGTTCCCAACTCGCCAGCTCGGACAGGCTGTAGGTTTTGATGAAGCGTTCGATCCAGCCGGCGTAGGCCCGCTCGGTGCGCAGCGAGTAGTGCATCCGCCGGCAGGCCCGTTGCAGTTGTTGAATCACTTCGGGGGCATCGGGATCGATGCGCGTATCGTCGATCTCGCTGTTGGCGATAGCATCGCGGACAGCTTCCGCGCGACTGACTGACGCGAGCTTCGCACGGACTTGGTTAAAGCTGAGCGGGCCGCTTTCGACGAGCCGCTCGCGATGCTCGGCGATGGCGTCGACCATTTGCAGGCGTTGCCAAGCAGGTTTGCCGCGTTCCTTCTGCAGCTTGAGAAAGCGGATCACTTGCTCGGTGTTGAACTGAGGGCTTTCGTTAGCTCTGCCCCCGGTGTGGGCCTCCTTGGCCAAAAAGCTCTGGAAAGCTCGCCACCAAAACTCGCTCCAATCGCGCTGTTGCCGTCCGCGGTGATCGCCTGCGTATTTGTTCACGAGCGTCCTCCTCCTGTAGCAGTTCGGTGGCCCCCGCCGGCACAGCCCGTCGACCGCCGCTCGGGCTGCGGGGCTGTTACCCATCTTCTCCAGTCTGTGGCCGCGAGCGCAACACGGGAATAAACTTATCCACCACGAGAAATGGTAATAAAACTTGACAGCCATCTGTAGAGGCGATAAACCCATATTAGGTGGGGCAGTATGTTCTTATTGCCTCCTGACTTGGGATAAAAAGCGTTCGTCGGTAGAAGCTATGAACATTCCACTCCATCATTGCAAAACAAAAGCTGTCATCGCCGATGGTGACCAGCTCGCGGCCGGACCAAACTGGGTGCTCTCCCGTCGAGCCACCCTTAGCTTGTACGATGATCACCTGCAATGTGCAGATTGGCGTGTAGGATATGGCGACATTCGCGAAGCGGTACTGGCATCGTTCAAGACTCCCATACTGCGCATTCCCGGGCATGTGCTGTCGATTCAGACCGACACTAATACGTTCCACTTCGGCCTGGGCGCATCGAAGTATTGGGAAACGGATGTCCCCTTTCCCGTCGTACGCGTTAAATCGAGGCTTCGCCTTTCACCCATCAGCGTTCTCGCGCGGCTCGCGGTGGTTGCTGGCGTCGTTTACTTGATCTGGCTTTTGGTGATGGCGTAGGGCGTATGCTGGCGCTGTCAGCAGCGACGAACAACATGATGGACCCAAGCCCTCAATCGCGTGTTACTCACCATCCAGCCAATCCCTTCGGGCTGGGTCATCATGAGCGTTCGGCTGTCAGACCAGTCATGCCGCTACATGCTGGGACATGCTCCTGTCATGCTGCACCATGCTCCAACATGCCGATCAAACCGCGCATGCTGATGCCGTGCCCGCCGCGCTGTTGACATACCGATCGCGCCGATGACAAGCCGATCATGCTGAAGACATGCTCACTGAGCGCGACATGCTTGGCATGCCGAAGACTTGCGGCCGCGTTGCCAATGGTCAATGATACAGTACGGGCTGACCGAACAACATGATGGACCCAAGCCCTCATTCACGTGCTACTTCACCGTCCAGCCAATCCCTTCGGGCTGGGTCATCATGAGCGTTAGGATGAAGCAGTATGGCAATCGAGCAGCTCGTGAAACAGGCATTCACGGCCCCGCTCTCCGAACGAGTGATACGCGACGCTGCCACCGATTTGGGCACGCCAGTTGACGCGCTGCTCGTCTTGTTCGCCAAAGACGTGGCTGAGAAGTATTTGGCTGGCGCCTATTCGTGGGATTTTGGAGATGTCGTTATGAACAATCTCTACTCGTGCGCCTACGCACACTCGGATTTATGCCTGCCGGAATTTGCGCGGCGCGTATTCGAAGCGTTCGACGAAGGCGAGTATATTCATCTTGGTGAATCGGCTGACAGAGATGGTGAACCACGAACGCGCGCGTTACTTACAGACCTACTGAGACACGCTTTTCCCTAACAACACGATGCACCCAAGTCCGCGAAAGGGTGTTTTGCCGATGGAACGACGCTCGCGCGGACTGGGTGATCGTGAGCGTTCGTTGACAGTAGACGGGCGGGTTCTTGCAGGAGGAAGGTGAGAAGCTCCGTTGGTTCGTGCGCTGCTCCTCGGCTGCCTGCCTACCGTCGGAGTCGAGCGGCGCCGCGCAGCAGTGGTTTGCTAATCGGTCGAGGGCTGCGGCGCTTGCCAATGTGCTGAGGATCTAACGAAGAGTTCCTCTTAGGTTCTGCGCCATTGGCCTTCGATGAGGCTAGACCTGCTAATGGAGATTCTTGCCTGGGTGCACGCGTGGCAGATGTCTTGCCGGGTGCCGCAGTGGACGGCTTGTTCGGTCGAGGGCTGCGGCGCTTGAGCTTGCTTGATCGATGTGCAAGCCAAGTCGGTGCGCGCCTTCTGCGGTACAATGTACATCCGGGCTCATGCGCTGGTCGGGCGCTGGGGCAGGTGCCAGCCCATCCGTACATCGGCCACGAACAACATGATCGACCCAAGCCCTCAATTACGTGTTACTTCACCATCCAGCCAATCCCTTCGGGCTGGGTCATCATGAGCGTTCGTCAACAGATCTCATAGTTGCTTCAATGGCCGTCTTCCTTGATGATCTCGTTAGCATCTGCGCCCACAGCTGGCCTGTTTCGTTGCCACTGATGAGTAGCGATGACGCAAACCGCCTGCTAATCACATTCAACGCACAGACGGGAGTTCTCGCGAGCCAACATGGCAAGGAATTCGCGGGGCGCATGGTGTGGGGCATCTACGGCCCGGGAGGATTGCTGCACGGCGCGCTGGTTCAGGCG
>JBQCEI010000827.1:0-6336 GCA_051960375.1 Aureliella sp.
CCTCTCATAGAAGTCGACATCCCGCTGCTTCAGTCCATAACGCCAACGCCGTTCGTCAAGCATCGCTTCCTCCCCTGATCGTGCCACCAGAGGTTATTATACGCGTTGCTACTAAAGCAGCAGTCTCTAGCGGGCTGGGCTAACGAATAGCGGGCCGTTGGCCCTGAAGCCTGAAGCCTGAAGCCTGAAGCGTGCCCTACGGTTTCTCGCTCATGTCGCAGATGCAGACCAGGCGTGAGCAGCCGGGGCAGCCGGTGCCGTATTTCAGATGTAGTGCGCCGGCTAAATCAACACCGGCCAGATTGGCGATGGTTGTCAACCACGCGATCACGTCGGCAAATTCCAGAGCTTGCTCTTCGCGAGAGCCGCTGCGCAGCGCTGTCGCGAGCTCGCCGATCTCTTCCATCAGCCACATGAAGGTTCCGTCGACACCGCGTTCGACGTCTTTCTCGTAATACATCTGATGGATCAGTCGCTGGAAGTCGCGCAGCGACACGTCAGTCGGGGATGATTCCGATGCCTGCGGATCGACCGGTGGAACGCTGTTAGACATAAACTTAGGAAATGTAAAAGAAAAAAGTCCTGACGCCTGACGCCTGACGCCTGAAGCCTGAGGCCTACTTCTTCCATCGCACCGCGTCGATGATCACGTGGCCGTCGGTCCCTGCGTTGCTAATCTCGACCCAGCCATCATTGCCGGCTTCGAAGCGGAATTCTCCGAGCGGCTGAACGCCGTTGGGGCCGGCTGGGGCGCGGCGCTGATTCACGGTGAGCTTCGTTTCGCCGTCGGCGTGATGGACGATGACCGGCACGTTGGTTGCGCGGTTCGCGTTGGGGCTGTAGACGATCCCGACTTGATATTTGCCGGCGGTCTTCAGGTCGGGAACGAAGCGAGCCTTCTGCTCACCTTTGGCCGCGTTGCCGTCGTGGCGGTAGCCCTCGCCCACGAAGCCCGGGACGCTGCGGCTTTCGCTGCCGAAGCCGGTCAGCTTGGCTTCGTTGTCATCGACGACGATGCCGCCGAGCTTCTCTTTGCTGATCGCCCCCTGGGCCGCCGCGGGTTCGAAGTCCAGCACTTGCCCGTCGTCGACTAAGCGCTGCTTCAGCTTGGCATAGTCGAGCTCTTGAACGCTCAGCTTGTCGTCGATTGCCAGAGCGGCAGCCGTGGCAGCACTTTGACCGAGAACCATGAAGACCGGTTCCATGCGGATGCTGCCGTAAGCGATGTGGCTGGCGCTCAGGCACACTGGCACCAGTAAATTGGTGCACTCGTCGGCCTTCGGGCGGATGCTGCGGTAGCTGACCGGATAGGGGCGGCTGCCGACTTGCACATCCCCTTCATTGCGAACAAAGCCTTCGGGGGTGATGTAACGCTGGATGTTGTGCGAGTCCATGTTGTAGGCGCCCATGCCGACGCTGTCTTCGACCACTTCAGTTCGCTTGCAGTTCTTCTCGGTCATGACGTAGTCGGAGACCATGCGTCGAGCTTCGCGAATGTAGAGCTGGCGAGGCCAGTTGTCGTTGTCGACGAATTCATCCTTGGCCAGGGCCAAACGCTGGAACGCTTCGCGAACTTTCTCCGGCACGCGCTCGTTGTTGGCCAGTGTCCACATCAGACCCTTTTGCCAGTCTTCGTGGGCTTTCCAGATCCGCTCGCGAGTCGCGTAGTCGGCTTCCGGATATTCCCAGTTCTGGCCGATGAAGTCGGTGCTGATGGCAAAGTTGTTGTTCGTGTCGGTCTTGCGATTGGGCATCCAGACCGGGTTCCATGGAATGCGATGGTCGCCCGCTTCGAAGTTGCGGAGCAGCAGTTCATACCACTGCGGATCATAGTGGTCGGGCTTGGGCCATGCGCGTCGGTTCTCCGCCACGTCGGTCGTGCACATGCGGAAGTTGTACGCTTGGACCTTCGCGTCGCCGCTGCCTTCTTTGCCCGGTCCGTCGACGTTGATTCCGGGCAGCACACCGCTCGACTTGTCGCCGGGCTTGATGTACGGATCGACGTTCTTGATGAACTGGTGATGGATGCTGTGTCCGACCTGAACGCCGTTGAGCGTTTCGCCATACTTCGCATCGGCTTCGCGGCCGACGGTGTAGCTCACGCCCGCTAGCGCCATCAGATCGCCTTCGTAGGTCGCGTCGATGAACATCTTGCCTTCGAATTGGCGGCCGCTTTCCATGACGATCTTTTCAATCTGCTTGCCTGACTTAACTACCCCTTTCTTGAGGTCCAGTCGCTCGCCGAAAACGATCGTCACCTTGTCCTTGACTTCATCGAGCATCCGATCGTAGATCTCGGTTGCCGCATGAGGTTCGAAGGTCCACATCGTCCCCGCATCGGCTCCGCCATGCACGCGCGACTTCATGTACTGCTCGCGGCTTTCGTTGCGCCAAGCGGTTGGGTTTTCGTAGTACTTGAAGATGCGCTGGTAGAACTGCCGCGACAAACCGCCGATCGCTTGCTTGTTGCCGATGTCGGTCGCGCCAAGTCCGCCGGTCGTCAAGCCGCCGAGGAACTTGGTCGGCTCGATCAAGATCGCTTTCTTGCCCAGGCGAGCTGCCTGAACCGCCGCCACGACGCCACCGCTGGTGCCGCCATAAATCACGATGTCCGCCGAATCGGCCGCGGTCGCATTCGAAACGCCGCCGACATACCACGATAGGAGCAAGGTCAAGCAGAGAATCAATCGCGTGTGCATCGGTAAGCGCTCAGGTGAAGGTAAGGGGCCGTCAATGGTTTGTGTGCCACTGGCCCAAGCCAGTGTCTTCGCTCTCGAAGTTAAAAGCGGACAAGAAAAGCGATCCGTTCCAAGGCCAAGGAGCCCTTGCTAAAAGGAGCGGCGCCTTGGACGCTGCTCGACATTGGAAAACGGATCTCTCCGTCGCGCTTTACACTTCGAAACCGGAGACACTGGCTAAGGCCAGTGGCACACAAAGCCACTCATATGGAGAAGAGCTGATTTTAAACCGATCCTCCGCGCTCTCCGCGCCTCCGCGGTAAAAAAAACAGCTCAGCCGCGGCCGCGGCCGGGGTACACCGCCGCTTCGGTCACGACTTTATCCATATAGATGTCGTGCTCCTGCACCGGGATCTCGGGGAACATCTGGCACTCGAAGGCCAGGGCGACCAGCGGGCAATCGCGCCGCGCGTGCTGGAGCAGCTTGTCGTAGTAGCCCTTGCCGTGTCCGGTGCGTCCGCCTTGCTTATCGAAGGCGACGCCCGGCACCATGATCAAGTCGAGCTGCTCAGGCCGCACTCGCTTGGCGGCAACTTCGCGCAGTTCCTCCCGCGGCTCGAGGATCTTGTACATGCCGATGCTCAGCTCGTCCATCGACTCAAGGTGAAACAGTTCCAGCTCGCCATCGACGCAAAACGGAATCACGATCCGCTTGCCACCGGCGAGCGCCGCTGGCAGCGCATGTCGCGTGCGGACTTCGTCGCGAACATCAATGTAAAACATGACCGTTCCGGCCGCTGCGTATTCGGGCAAGCCCATGAAGGTCGACACGATCTGTGCGCTGATCTCATCCTTGTTCGGCTGAGCGCGTCGATTCGCGTGCGCGGCTTCGCGGATAGCTTGTTTCTTGGCAGCGAGCTCTTCGATCAAAGGTTGCATGGAAGTTTCCAATCCCCGGACAGGCTTTCTTTGGTTGGATATTGTTATTTCAACACAGAGGCACAGAGATCACGGAGCAACGGAACGTCCATAACAGCTTTTCTCCGCGCTCTCTGTGCCTCTGTGTTTAACTCTTCTTCTCTTACAGACGGTTAAGCGTTATCCAGTAGCTCGACCGCTTCGAACTTTTCCCCTTCGAGCATCGCGAGGCTGGCGCCGCCGCCGGTGCTGACGTGGGTCACCTTGTCGGCAAAGCCGAGTTGTTCGATGGCCGCTGCGCTATCGCCGCCGCCGATGATGCTGGTGGCATTGCTTTGGGCGATCGCTTCGGCGACCGTCTTGGTGCCGGCATCGAACGGCGGCATTTCGAACACGCCCATCGGTCCATTCCACACGACCGTGGCCGCGCTCTTGAGCAGCTCGGCATATTTCTTGGCCGTCTCGGGCCCGATGTCGAGCCCTTCCCAGCCGTCGGGAATCTCGCCCGCTTTGACGACCTTCTTATTGCAGTCTGGCGAGAACGCATCGCCGCAGTGCGTGTCGACCGGCAGCACGAGCTTGCTGCCACCGGCGGCGATCAGTTCCTTGGCGAGCTCGACCTTGTCGCGTTCGACCAGGCTCTTGCCGGTCTTGCCCCCTTGAGCGAGCGAGAACGTGTAAGCCATCGCGCCGCCGATCAGCACGTGATCGCAGATGCCGAGCAGGTTCTTGATGACTTTGATCTTATCGCTGACCTTGGCTCCGCCGAGGATCGCCACGAAGGGTCGCTTCGGATTCGAGATCGTGTCGCTGAGGTATTCGATTTCTTTGGCCACCAGGAAGCCGGAGACCTTGGGTTTGGAGCCCATCGCCTTGGGCACCGCGACCATCGAAGCGTCGCTGCGGTGGCAAGTGCCGAACGCGTCGTTGCAGTAAATGTCGGCCCTCGCTGCCAGCTGACCAGCGAAGCCGGCTTCGCCATCTTTCTCGCCCGCGTTGAAACGCAGATTTTCCAGCAGCACGACGCCGCCCGGTTCGAGCTCCGCTACCTTCGCTTTGGCGTCGGGGCCAACCGTGTCGGTCGCAAAGGCGACTGGCTGGCCGAGCAATTCGCTCAGGCGCTCAGCTGCTGGCCGCAAGCTGGACTCGGGCTCGGGGCCTTTGCCCTTGGGGCGGCCCAGGTGGCTCATCAGCACCAGCTTGCCACCGCGGCGGATGACCGTGTAAATCGACTCGAGTGCCATGCGGATGCGGCGATCGTCAGTGATCGCTCCCGCCTCGTCCTGCGGCACGTTGAAGTCGACGCGCATCAAAACGACTTTGCCCTTGGGATCTACATCAGCGATGGTCTTTTTTGCCATGAATGATCTCGGTTGAGGTGGGGGGGGAGGAAGGCTTCAGGCTTCAGGCTTCAGGCGTCAGGCGTCAGGCTTCTGGCTTCAGATTCTGCGGCCTGCCGCGATTCCTTGCCCGCAACTTGGGTTCAATCTCGTGCTCGTGCTCGTGCTCGTGCTCGTGCTCGTGCTCGTGCTCGTGCTCGTGCTCGATCCTCTTCCCTGAAGCCTGAGGCCTGAAGCCTGGCGCCTGCCAAGGCCTGCCATTATCAATCCTTTTGCCGATCTGTCGACCTGCAATTTGCCGTCGGCCTGCTGCTCGTTGGATCAGCCGGCACGCGGTCGCGTCCGGTTCCTTGCCGCCAACCGCGGGCTAACACCCTGCGGCTGATTGGTGATGACTCCCGGTATGGGCTTTTCAACAGCTGGTTACGCTTCGATGCGCGAACCGAGGACCTTTAAAAACTCGCGGATCCAAGCCGGGTGAGCTGGCCAGGCCGGCGCGGTGACCAGCTGGCCGTCGCGGTGGGCTGAGTCGAGCTGCCCGCTCGGCTCGACGTACTTGCCGCCTGCGAGGCGAACCTCGGGCGAGACCGCCGGGTAGGCGCTGCAGGCTTTGCCCGAGAGCACGCCCGCGGCGGCGAGGATTTGCGGCGCGTGGCAGATGGCAGCGATCGGTTTGCCGGACGAATGAAAGTGCCGAACGATCTCGAGCACGCGGTCGTTGAGCCGCAAGTACTCCGGCGCGCGCCCTCCAGGCAGCACCAGCGCGTCGTGGCTCTCGGGCTTGCAGGAGTCGAAATCGGCCGTAAGCCGGAAGCGATGGCCGGGCTTTTCACTGTAAGTCTGCTGCCCTTCGAAGTCGTGGATCGCCGTCATCACCGTCTCGCCCGCTCGCTTGTCCGGGCAAACCGCATCGCAGTGGTGTCCCACCATGAGCAGCATTTGAAACGGGACCATCACTTCGTAGTCTTCGACGAAGTCACCCACGACAAACAGAATTCGCTTGGCGGTCATTTCTCATGCAATCCTTTAAATGGGCTGATCGAGTTTCACTCTCGCTCCGTAAAAGCGTAGCGAATTTTTAGCTTAAACGTAGGTAACCTCCGCGCTCTCCGCGTCCTCCGCGGTAAAACCGTCCCGCCCCCGCCGTTGTCATCCCGCCAATCCTGCGGTTACGATTACCGAACTCGAATGCTCAATCCAACCTTCACAAGAATCATCCCATGACAGCGGCCACCGATACGATTCCAGTCCGCGTCGGCCACAGCCCGGACGCCGACGATGCTTTCATGTTCTATGCTCTCAGCCGCGACTGCATCGATACCGGCCGCTATCAGTTTTCGCACGAACTGGTCGACATCGAGACGCTCAATCGGCGAGCCTTTTCGGGCGAGCTCGAGCTG
>JBQCEI010000828.1:0-2372 GCA_051960375.1 Aureliella sp.
CCCCCCCCCGCCTCCGCGGTAAAAACGGGCCTAGCTGAGCCCCACCTTGCCGCGTCCCCATTCCACCCAGCGGCCCATCGTCTCGGGCTCGATGAAGGCCAGGTTGGCGACGATCATGATCGTCCCAAAAGTCGGCATCCCAAGAAATAGCGCGATGCCGCCATGCACCAACACCGCCATCGCCAACACCAGCGGCCGCGTCAGCCGCGGCCAAACCAGGGCGGCATAGAAAGTTTCCCAGAACACCGTCGCATGCGTCACGAGCGCGATCAGAAACGGCGACCGCCCCAGCCAAGTCACATCGAGCGATTGATATTCGTAGTTGACAATCGACCACCACATGGCGCTCCCTTCCCACCAGAAGTCACCGCGCAGTTTGCTCAAGCCGCCGAAGAGATAAATGATGCACAGATGCACCTGGATTAACCGCGTCACCACGTTGATCGCCACGCTCGCATCGGGCTCGGCGTCCACGCCCGAGCGACGCCGCTCGAGCCACGCGTCCAGGCTGTAGACCGCCCCGCAAGGACAGAAGATCAAGTACATCGACAGCATCATGACCATCTGGTCGAGCCCGAACAGTGCTCCGGTCTGCCGATGGCAAACCATCAACGTCATGAACCAGGCAATCGGAATGGCTAAGCGGGTCTTGAAGCCGAGCATCATCGCTGCGCACACTGCCATCGCGATGAGCTCATGCGCGCCGATGATCCACACGTTGGAAATGTAGGACAAGTAGCTGCGGCTGTAGTCGAGCTCGTGCAGCAAACGCACCGTCGCTCCGTCGATCCAAGCATGCGGACCGAAGAAATCGTTCGCTTGAGTCAGCCAGATCAAATGCACGTACACCAGCATCGCTCCGCACAAAATGCGGATCATCGCCAGCGTATGCGGCGCTCGCGGCGCAAACCAGAACTCGTTCCAGCTCCGCGCCGCGTCACCGATCCAGCCGCGAATGCCGCCGCCGATGCCGCCCGAGGGATGCGATACACTGCTCACGGTTGAATTTCCTCAGGCTGCAGTGCGTCAGAAGCGGGCTTGCCTTGGGCCGGCTGGCTCGATTGGCCGGGCGCAGCAGGACTTGCGGAAGTGCCCGGGCTTGCCGAAGCGCCGGAGGGTGCCGATGCGTTAGGGGCCGGCGATGCATCGGGGCTGGCTGCTGCCGGCTTATCGCTGGCCGCCGCTTTCTCGCCTGCTAGCGCTTGCGTCGCTTTTCGGCTTTGACCCTCGGGCAACGGCTCGCTCGATTCGGCCGGTGGCTCGGGCTGATCGGGCAAGAGCAGGTAAAGCTGTTCGTCGGTCAGTTTCATGCCGCGATCGAACACTTCGACGGCGTTGGGCAAGCGATGCTCCATCAACTGGATCTCGGCCCTTTGAGCGCCGTAACGGACGGCCAGATGTTCTTCCATCGACGACCGCACGCGTTCAAACAGTGCTCGGTCGCGCAGCAATTCCTCCGGCACTTGCACATCGGGCCCCAAACCGCTCGGGGCCGGCGTGTAGAGCTGAAACAGAAACTCCGACAACATGAAATGGCGGTGATAGAGCAGCCGCGGCCACTGAGCCCGATGATTGGGAAGTCGCAAGTGACGCGCAGAGCCATCGGCATCGATCAACTTGATGTCCATCAAGTGGCTGGGGCCTGGATTAGGCGCGAAGAAAAAGTAGCCGTGATGCAGATACGCGAAGTCGATGTACGGCGCCAGGCCGCCGCGCACCAATTGCGCCTCGGGTGAACCCGGTTGCCGCCCTTGGCTAAACATCCGCAGCGGTTCGCCGACCACCGCCAACAGATGCAAGAAGATCACGACGCTCAGCACCGCTCGCCCGCGCGGACTGAGCCACCAACTGCGCGGGGCGTCGGTGGAAGCAGCAGAGGATGAGGACGTAGTGCGGCGGGGAGTCGGGCGCGGTGCATTCATCAAAGTTCTTTCTCTGCGTCCTCAGCGCGCTCTCTCTCTGCGTCTCTGCGTTACAAAATGACTCGACTACTCGCCGCTGACGACGATCTCTTTGAGCTCGTTGCCGCGCTGCACCAGCAATGTCAGCGGATCGCCTCGGTCGATCGTGTTCAATTCATGCCGCAGGGCGGCTTGCGAAGTGATACGCGTCGAATTGACAAACAGCACCAGGTCGTCGTTCTTCAGTCCCGCCTTGCCGGCCGGCGAATTCGGTTTGACCAGGTCGACATACGCCGGCGTCTTTTCCAGAACGTCAGGCACCAGCACGATGCCCAGCCCGAGCAGCGAATGCGGCCGATCGGCCGGCGGCTTCTCGGTCGCGGCGCGGGCGATCGACTTGCCGGAGAGAATGTTTTCCACCGATTGCTTGATTTGTCCAGCCGGGATGGCGTAATTGAGCCACACACCGGC
>JBQCEI010000829.1:0-2784 GCA_051960375.1 Aureliella sp.
TTCACAGAAATGTACTTTCTTCAGTCGCTACGAACGCCATAACACCGCAAAACTCCCGAAAGTGAAATCGATGCTAAGTGCTTGCGGCTAAATGGTTTGTTCGTTGTAAGTGCTGTGTTCGCTAAGGGTTGTGAATTTTCCATAGGCTGAACTACGGAACCGAAGGTTAATGGTTCGAATCCATTTGGGTGTATTGATCCATCCCGCTGGAACCCTTACCAGCCATCACAACCCTGGAATTTCCAGGGTTTTTTTGTTTGGTGACAGAGCGATGGGGCTCCTGCCGCCCTAGTGATGGGACCACGGATGGGACCACAGAATCGGCCGCCAGCTCGAAGTCGGCCTCGGTGGTTTGCAGGTAATAGGTCTCGGCAATTTTGCCGGTATGGCCGAACCAGTCGTTCAGCACGTGATTGGCAAAGCGGCCTGATCGCTCGAGCTCGGTCCGCCGCGAGGCCCGCAGGGCGATAAAGGGCTTGGGCCACCGCTCGACACCGGCATTGTCGGCAATCTTGTGGATCGCTTTGCGCAGATTGACCTCGGTGCACCGGAAGGATTGGATCACGTAGGCATCAGTTGGAATCAACACGCCGGGCTCGGCGATCGCGTAGAGTGCGTCCAGCTCCGCCCGCAGCTCGGGGAACAGCGGCACGACGCGTTCGCCCTTGCCGTAGCGAGCCGTCGTGCTGGCTCGCACCTTAAACCGGTCGCGGTCCCACACGATGTCGGACCACCGCAGGGCGAGCACCTCGGACGGGCAGCGCAGGCCGCCGAATCGGCACAGGGCAAAGATCGTCCGCCACTCCTGATCAGGGCAAGACTCGAGCAGCGCCAGTGCGGTATCGCTGTCGATGAACCGGTTCTTCGATGTATCGCTGCTCAGATCGATTTTGACGCCCGTGAACGGGTTGCGTTCGATCAGCCCGTCTTCGAGCGCTGCCCGCATCATCTGCCGGCAACGCTTCACGTGCTGGCCGGCTGTGTTGGGGCTCAGCTTCTTGATGCCGATCATCCACCGGTGCCAGCGCTCGGCGTCGCCCTTGGTCAGAGCGCCTAGAGGCAAGTCGCGCGGCAAAAACTTTTCGAGCCAGTCCACCGACTGCTTGTGGTTCTCAGGCTTCTTCCAGTCGGTACGGCCGGCGATGTAGGCCCGCATGTACGCAAGGATTGTCCGGGGGTGATCTTGGAGCGTGCGGGGCTCAACGAGCCCGAGCTTTGCCAACCGGTCATAGATCTCCGCGGGCAGCGCAACGAGCCAGCGCGATGTAATCGGCTTCGGTGGTCGCTGTAGCCGCCGCATTTCGATCAGATGTTCGACATGAGCCTTAGCGACTTCGGCTGCCGGCTCATCGAATGATCCAAGGCCCATCGTTTCTCGCTTCTTATCGAAGTAGAATCGCAGCCGCCAACAATCGCGCCCGCCTTCCGTCACTTTCGTCAAACAAGCCATCGTCTTACCTCGGACGAACTACCCAGAAAGAAAAACTACGGCAGCCAGCGGGTAAACACTGGTTTTCGGGCCGTCGCCCTAGCCGCAGCATTCACCAACTTAGCGCCCGCGCGCTCGTCACGCAACACAGGAGACGCGGGGCCTTCCAGCAGCGGCTCGAGCGTCCAATCACATCGAACGATCGACTCGCCCTCGAATCGCCACGCCTGTCGGCCGCAATTCCCGCAATCGATACCGTCCGCCTTCTCGAAGAGATGGTGCTTAGATCGGCACCAGGGGCACAGCACGCCATTCATCGGCGGCAGTGCCGTAGGACGCGCTGGCTCGGCCGGCGGTTGCGGTGGTTTAGGGAGGCCGGCCTGCTTCGGCTCAACGCGCTCTTCTGTGAGAGCTGGCCGGCTTGGCTCGAGTAACTGAAGCAACGCGTCGCGATGATCGCGCATGCTTTGCAAGAGCCGGCTCGTCAGTACGCCGGCCGGCGCATCGTAAGCCAGTCGCCCATCGGCGATGCTCAGTTGCACGCCAAGTGCTCGCAGTTCCTCGAGCAGATTTTGAGCGTGCACAAACTCATGCACACAATTCACAGAATTCGCCGCGTCGAGGCTCGTCCGGTGGTTGTGTGAATTCTGTGCATGGTTCTTTGCAAGTTGGATTCGCATTAGATGTATCCCCGCTCGCGCCGATCGGCCGATTCAACCGGTTTGACATTGAGAAGCCGAGGATGGACCAGATAGCGCGGGCTCTTTGGCCGGCCCGGAGCTTTAGGCGAGCCGTCGCCGGCGTACGGCTTGATCCAACCGCAATCGGCCAGCAACTCAAGGGCTTCATCGAGTCGCTCTTGGGCACCGTCGAAGCGACTGCGTCCGTGTACCTGCACGTCCCGCCGCGAGAAGTCCGGCTGAGCTCGCTGACGCAGCCATCGCAGAATATAGGCGGCGTCCTCGATCGGGCCGCTCGCGCCGCTCATCAGCGCGATTACTGCCTCGGCATGGCATACGGCCCATCGGCCAAGGGTGATCGCTGCTTCGATTGACGACGCCTCTACCGGGCATTCCCAGGGCGCGTCGTCGTCGGTCTCGATCAAATGTATGACTGCCGACAAACGCGCCGTCAGGCCGGCTAGTTTGCCACCCCAATCGCGAAGCTCGGCCAGCCGCCCGTCCTCGCTCAACCAGCTTTCAACCTCCTGCTGAAAATCGATGAACCTAGCGCTGGCTGTACTCGACAGCTGTAACCGATAGGGCAAACGGTCGCCCGGATCTGCCAAAGCCGCTAGTCGCCTTATTAGGGCCTCGTATGCCGCTTCTAGCGACTGGCGTACGGGCTCCGGGTTG
>JBQCEI010000830.1:0-2921 GCA_051960375.1 Aureliella sp.
GAAATCGAGGTGGCTCGGCGAGC
Organism: Aureliella sp.; assembly: GCA_051960375.1. Classification (GTDB taxonomy): domain Bacteria; phylum Planctomycetota; class Planctomycetia; order Pirellulales; family Pirellulaceae; genus Aureliella. The sequence goes on from JBQCEI010000830.1 coordinate 24, forward strand.
CGGGGTGAATCTGGAAACGATCTTTTATCCACTGGGCGATGCTGGCAATCCGGTCGCTCCGCCGTCGATGGACGCGTGGCCGGAGTCGGCGCTGCAGCCGGTGAGCGATCGCGTCTTTGAAAAGTTGGCCTATGGCGAGCGCACAAGCGGCGCGGTGGCGGTCGCTCAGGCGCCGGAACTCGATCTAGAAAAACTGCAGTTGCCCGAGCGGCCGCTGGTGCTGGTGCTCGATCGCGTGGAGAAGCCGGGCAATATCGGAGCAGTAGCCCGCACGGCGGCCACGGCCGGCGCCGATGCGCTCGTGTTGACCGATCCGGCCTGCGAAGTTTTCAATCCCAACGCAATCCGCGCCAGTCTTGGAACGGTTTTTTCTCTCTCGATCGCTGTTTGCTCGGCCGATCGCCTCGCCAGCTGGCTAGAAGCATCAGCGATCCGGCTGGTGCGAGCCTGCGTCGACGGCGCGGTGGGCATGTGGGATATCGAGCTGGGCGGACCGCTGGCCATCGCCCTGGGGAGCGAAGCGCATGGGCTGGGGCCCGAGTGGAATCGACCTCAGTGGCCTGCCGTGCAGATTCCGATGCAGCCCGGCGCCGACAGTTTAAATCTGTCCGTCAGCGCAGCGGTGCTGTGCTACGAAGCGATTCGCCAACGTCGCGGTGGGGCAGGGCACTGAGCAAACACTACCCGGAAGAAGTATAAAGTAGGGATCGCCGAGGCGCGACATTGCCAATAAAGCTGGCTTTTCGTGCGCTCGGCCTGTGCGTTAAGATGGTGCGACTTTTCCGGGCCAGCTACTGGTTCGCAGGGACGCGATTTTCACAAGGAGATATTCGGTGGTCCGCTCTATGAAACTCTTTCTTCTCATCCCAGCTTGCCTGGTCGCATGCCTCAGTACCCTGCGGGCTGCTGATCCGCGGCCTGCCTATGAAATGTTGCCTCAGTCGGTTCAGGCAGTCGTGTGGATTCCCGATTCGGACACGATCGTCGAGCGTTGGAACCGCACGCAGCTGGCCAAGCTGGCGGAAGATCCCTCGATCAAAGATTTTTGGGAAAGCCAGCGCGAGCAAATCGAACTGAAGCTCACCACGGCCGGCTGGCGGCTGCAGATTCAGCCGCGCGATCTGGGCGAGATCGTCCAGGGCCAGTTGGCTCTGGCCTGGATCGAGCGTCACGAAGATACGAGCAAGCCGTTCGCTCTGGCGCTGATCGTCGACGTCGTCAATAAAGCGCCTCAGACCGAGCAGTTCCTCGAGAAGCTCAATGCTCAGCTGAAGGAGCGCGGCGCGGAGTTTAAGCAACTCTCGCACAACGGCGCCGAGATCACGCAGAACACCTTGCCGCGCCAAAGCGGCGAATTGCTTCCTCAAGAAACCTTCTACACGGTCGTCAACGAACAATTGATCGCGTCGGACGATCTGCAAACGCTCAAGGACCTGATCGATGCGAGCTCCGCTGAGAAAACCTCGGGCAAGCTCAACGCCGATCCAGTGTTCACCGAAGCTCGCAGCCAACTGAAGGTTTCCGACGAAGGACAGATCGAATACTTCGTTCGTCCGCTCGGCTTTGCGCGAGTCATCCGCGCGATCAGCGGCAAGCGTTCGCGCGGCAAAGCCGACGTGCTGGCCGTGCTGCAGAACCAAGGCTTCGAAGCGATCAAAGCGGTCTCGGGTGAGTTTCAGCTCGGCCAAGAGAAGTTCGACATCTTGCACCGCGGCTTCGTGCTGGCCGATGAGAAGCGTCCCCCTTCGGTCCAAGTGCTCGACTTTCCCAACGACGTCCCGAAAACCGTGCCCGCCTGGGTGACCGATCACGTATCGACTTTGCTGGCCACCTGCTGGAACGTCAAAGATGCGTTCTGGAAGGTCGAAGGCCTGGTCGACGAAATGGCCGGTCAGCCCGAAGTGTTCCGCGAGATCATCAACGGTATCAAGGACGACCCGAACGGCCCGCGCATCGATATTGCCAAGGAAGTCATGCCGTTGCTGACCAACGACATCTACTCGGTCAGCGACACCAAAGAGCCGATCGACATCGATTCGCGCCGCAACCTGATCGCCATCCGCGTCAAGCAACCCGAGCAAATGCTCAAGGTGCTCAGCAAGGCGATGGAGAAGGAACCCGACGCTGAAGAGCTGGCCATCAGCGGTCAGAAGGTCTGGCAGGTCGTCCACAAAGAAGAAGACCTGGCTCTCGACGCCGACTTCGGCGACTTCGCCAAGCCCGCTCCCGGTGGCGCTGCCCAGGAGGCACAGCAGCCGTGGCTGAGCAACTGGGCGATCACCGTCAATGGCGAATACCTGATGTTCGCTTCGCACGTTGACATGATTACCGAAGCGATCAACCAGGCCAAGCAAGTCGAAAAGTCGCCGCTAACCGACGAAAAGGATTACCAGCGCGTCGTCGCGGCTCTGACGGAACTGTTCGACAACGAGCCGGCTTGCGCGTGGCAAATCAATCGCAGCAAACTGGCCTATCGGGCTCAGTACGAACTGTTTCGCGCGGGCAAGCTGCAAGAATCGCAGAGCATGCTGGCTCACCTGCTCGAACACGTGCTGCAAAGCAAATCGGAGATGCAGCAGCGCAAGAAGCCGGCAGTCGACGGCAGCAAGTTGCCACCCTTTGAAGCGGTCAGCAAGTACCTGCAGCCCAGCGGCATGATGGTCCAGACGACCGAAAAGGGCTGGAGCTTCGGCGGCGTGTTGCTCTCGCAAGTCGGCGACACGCAGGCCACCGGCACCACAACCGACTCGCAGCAGTCGGCTGGCGCGGGCGCATCGAACGCCGCCAACAAACCCGTCCGCGGCGCCACGCAGCGCTAGCCTGGCGGAGAGACGTCACCCGCCTCGTTCCCAGGCTCCTGCCTGGGAACGCACTGTCTTCGAGGCTCTGCCTCGCAGC
>JBQCEI010000831.1:0-4301 GCA_051960375.1 Aureliella sp.
TTTTGCGCCTGCGGGCGCCGCCCCCGCCGCGGGGGCCGTCGGCGGGGGGGGGGGGGCCGGGGGGCGCCGCCGGGGGGTCAGCCCCGTGGGCCCCTCCGGGGCGAACACCAGGCGGCGGATCAATGCGAATCGCCCAACCGCTACTCCGCCGTATCCAAATACGGATCCTGCCCCATTTCGCGCTGCATGCGCGTGCGCTCGCGCTCGTGATGCAGGAGCATCATGCGGTCGCGGAAGTGCTTGCGTTCGACTTTGCGCTGCGCTCGGCGGATCTGGGCGCTCAGCGAGTGGAACGGGCCGGGCTGGTTCTTGCCCAGGGCGCAGAGCTGTTCGTAGCGCTTCATGCCGTAGCCAGAGCGGAGGATTTCGTCGTCCAGCGACAGATACTGGCAATACGAGCCCGGATCGCCTTGTCGGCCGCAGCGGCCGATCAATTGGCGGTCGATGCGGGCCGCGTCGTGCAGCTCGGTGCAGATGACGTGCATACCCCCGAGTTCACGCACACCCGACGTCAGCTTAACGTCGGTACCTCGGCCGGCCATGTTCGTCGCGACGGTGACTCGGGCGCGCTCGCCGGCTTGAGCCACGATCTCGGCTTCGCGAGCCACTTCGTTGGCGTTGAGCACGTCGTGGTCGATGCCCGCTTCATGAAGCATCTTCGAAAGGATCATCGACTTGTCGATCGAGCGCGTGCCAATGAGGACTGGGCGTCCCTTCTCGACCATCGCGAGCGTTTCGTCGACGATGGCTCGGAACTTGTCGAGCATCGTTCCGTACACCTTGTCGGGCATGCGGACGCGCTGCGGCGGTCGGTTGGTCGGGACCAGGACGACCGGCGTTTTGTAAATCTTGCATAGTTCCGGCGCGCTGGTCGATGCGGTACCGGTCATGCCTGCCAGGTGCTTGTAGCGCAAGAACAGATCTTGCACCGTGATGCGAGCGGCTTGTCCGGTCGGAACCGTGATTTCGATTTTTTCTTTGGCTTCGATCGCTTGATGGATGCCGTCGCGCCACTTGCGTCCTTCGGCCAATCGACCGGTGAATTCATCGACGATGACGATCTCGCCATCGCGGATCACGTACTGGCGGTCGAGATGGAAATCGTGCAACACTTTGACCGCTCGCTCGATATAGTCGTACAGATCGACGAGCGGAACGAGCCGCATCATATCGTTGCGAGGCAAGCTGCGCACGAGCTGCCGGCCTTTGCCATTGAGTTCGACTTTGCGAGTGTCTTCTTCGAGCGTGTAGTGTTCGTTGAGCACGAATTCCGGCGCATGTTCAGCGGCCCAGGCGAAGGTCGCGATTACCGTCTCGCGCGTCTCATCGCCCAGCGAGCCGATGATCAGCGGCGTGCGGGCTTCGTCGATCAAAATGCTGTCGGCTTCATCGACCAGACAGAAGTGCATGCCGCGCTGCACGGGCTGATCGCCGCTACTGGTCCAGCGCTCGGCGCTTCCTTCGCCCAGGAAATCTCCCTGCATGCGTCCCTGGGCTCGCAGCAGCAAGCGATCGCGAAGAAAATCGAAGCCGAATTCTTTAGCGGTGCCGTAGGTGATATCGCAGCCGTAGGCGCGGCGCCGCTGATCCGAGTCGCAATCGGTGAGCACCTTGCCGATCGAAACGCCGAGCAGTTGATAGATTGGACGCATCCAGTCGGCGTCGCGCTCGGCGAGATAATCATTGACCGTCGCAAGATGTGCGCCGTTGCCGCTGAGCGAATGGAGATACAGCGGCAGCGTAGCGGTCAGCGTCTTGCCTTCACCGGTCTGCATCTCGGCGATGCAGCCGTCGAACAAGGCCGCGCCGCCCAGGAGCTGGACGTCGAAGTGGCGCATGTTCAGCGCCCGGCGACCTGCTTCGCGAACCAATGAAAAGGCTTCGGCCAAGAGGTTCGACAGCGGTTCGCCGCTCATCGCTCGATAGCGCAGCGACAAGCTCTCCTTGCGCAGCTGGCCATCGTCGAGCGCTTGGCGACTCGGTTCGAGAGCAGCCACGCGACTGACCGAAGCCATCCATTTGCGAATCTTCAGCGAGCTGGCGCCGGGGATCTTCCAACCGGCGGTGACGCGCGGTTGGCCAGGCAGCTTGACCGCTGCCGGCTTGTTCAGCCCGCTGTGAGTGGCTGGCGTTTTCTCCGGCGCGGCTGTCGGGTCGTTGGCCTGAGCATTGCCGGCCGCGACCGACAGCGAGCGGCCCTCGGCGTCTGTGCCGTCAGCGGACGAGTGGAAACCGGTGGACGAGGAGGTGGCTGGTTCGCTCATGGAAGGGCTGGTTCACTCATGCTTCGGTGGAGAGTCGCCGCACTGGCTGGTGGCACTGCTCTATTCTACGCGCACCGAGCGGGTTGCCTATGAAAGACCGACAAAAGTAAGCGTTGGTAATTTGCGCAGGCTGGTCAAAAGATTGCGGTTCTTCACTTTTTGCTCCAAGTTCGGTCAGTTCGTTCCGATCTACTGGTAACGACTCTAAGGCTTGCACCGACCCGCGAGAACCAAATATGAAACTTAGAAAACTGTTACTTTCTGTGCTTGTATCGGGTGTGTCGCTGGGAAGTGCGGCCGCTCAACAACCTATCCTTGATCCCGCCGGCAGCTCCGGCTCCGCGTCCCGCAACGCGAGCCGGAGCATCCGCGACGATTCACCCAGCGATCTCGACCTGGGTGACTACCACTTGGTTGGACACACACCAACCGCATCGCAAGCAGCGATTGCACCGACGGCGACCGGCTACCAGCCGCAGTACGCGACCTCCGGGTCGGGTTACGGCGGAGCGTGTGGCTGCAGCACGGGCAACTGTGGCGGTGGCTGTGGCAACGGCATGTGCGGAGACCTGTACGGCAGTTGTTGCGACAACTCGCCGAGACTGTGGTTCGACGCAGAGACGCTGTTGTGGTGGGGTCAGGAACGCAACGCGCCGCCGCTGTTGGCCACGGCCGCAACCGGTGTGGCGCCGATCCCGGGTAACGCCGGCGTGACCACGGTCGTCGGTGGACTGGATAACGGAATCAATAACGGGATACTGCCCGGTTACCGCTTGTCCAGCGGCATGTACTTCGGCCCTGACCGGCGCTACGGTTGGAGCGGTCGTGTCTTCGGTCTGTACCGAAACACCGACACGATTACTCGCTCGGCCGACGGCACCGGCTCGAGCGTAGGCTTGCCGATCTTCGATCCCACGTTGGGCGCACCGTCTTCCTACAACGTCGTGCTCTTGCCGACGCTGGGCGCAGTTGGCTCGGCATCGGTTACCAGTCGCCTGGACTTGGTCTCCACCGACTCCTCGCTTCGCTTCATGGTCAGCCGCTCGCGCGACCATCGCGTCGACCTGTTGGGCGGTTACACCTACTTGCGGCTGCGAGACTCGCTGGGAATCTCCAGCCGTCAAGAAGACACGATCACCGGCAACGGTATCAACGACGGTACCGTCACTACGACGACCGACACGTTCGCCGCGGAAAACCGCTTCAACGGCGGACACCTTGGCGTCCAGAGCACCTTCACAGGTCGCCGCATCATGCTGAGCACGATGGGCCGAGTCAGCCTCGGCAACATGCAGCAAAGCGGCCTGATCGCTGGCGGCACGGTGATCAACGATCCGATCAACGGCCAGAGCGTTCTGCCTGGTGGCGTGTATGCTCAAACGAGCAACATCGGCACCTTCAATCGCGACACGTTCGCCTTCATCCCGGAACTGGGCATCCGAGGCGGTGTCCGCGTTCGCAACAACGTGACGCTGACCGCCGGCTACACCTTCCTGTATATCTCGAAGGCAGCCCTGGCGGCCAACCAGATCGACCCGAACGTCGATTTGACTCAGCGGCTCGGCGTGGTCAGCAACCAACCGGCCTTCAACTACCGCGAAGGTTCGATGTGGTTCCAAGGTCTCGATCTCGGTCTGAACTTCACGTTCTAAGAACGATGTCTTGAAAAGCGGCTCACAGCGAAGCCCAGGCCTGTCGCAGGTCTGGGCTTCGCTTTTTTGTGGGCAAGATGAGTTGCCCCCACGAAGACACCAATACACAAAGTCGAACAGCGGTTTACCGTCTTTTGAGAACACGCCTGCGTTTCTTCTTGGAACCCGACGCGTAAGCGAGGGACGAACCCGCCACAGAGCCCGATAAACCATCGCTGGTCTACGAAGGCCGAACACATCCGCGCTTCTGCCCCTCACCCCCCGCCCCCCTCTCCCCGACGGGGGGGGTGGGGGAGAAAACAAACCAGTTGCGGTCGCGCACAAAAATCTTCTCACCCCTCGCCCGGATTCGGGGACAGCGACCGTCTGGTTGTCTGTCAAACGG
>JBQCEI010000832.1:0-8915 GCA_051960375.1 Aureliella sp.
TAGGCTGACGATAAATCGTCCGGTCGCCGACCATAGAACAACTAAAGAGCGCACTTGGCGTTGGTTCCGTATCTTCTTGGTGTCTTCGTGTCTTGGTGGTTATCCCTATGAACTTTAGGTCCAGCCGGCAGTGGCTATCCGCGCCGCCGATCAGTTACCATTGAGTGCGCAAACGCAAGCGGGAAGTCTGTAGCGGCTGGAAGGGATGTGACGGCCAGCGCATGAGGCCGGCGGGCTGACCGCCCGCACGCGTCCCACGCATTACGTAACCCGACGCGTAAGCGAGGGACAAACCCGCCGTAAAGGCAGATCCTTGTCCTTGGCTCATGCTGTACCGGATCGCACAGTAGGAAAGCAGGATTCCGCGAGCCGCTGTGGCAGGTGCGTCCCTCGCTTACGCGTCGGGTTACAAGAATTGCGCAACTGCAAAACTTACGCGTCGTGTTACGGACCGACACTGACTTTTTCCGACTGGCTGCCAAGCCACCCCATAGCCCGAGAGGAGCCGGTATGAAGATGCAACGACCTGCTGTGAGAGACCTGCGCCGTGGTGTGAGCGCGATCCTCTTCGGCTTGGCAATCGCCGCCGCTGGGGCGACGATCAGTTCCGCCTGCGCTCAAGATACGCTCGAGTCCGCCAAGCCGGCCGACGCAAAAGCCGACGAGTCGCCCGACCACAACGTCGATCTGGCTGAGGTGCGCAAGCTGCTTCGCCAGCTCGATAGCGACCAGCTGGCCGAGCGCGATGAGGCTGAAAAACGCCTGATCGAGCTCGGCCCGGGCGTCACTGCATATCTGCCCGAAATCTCAGCCAACACTTCGGGCGAAATGAAGATTCGCCTTCAGCGCATTCGCGACCAGTTGCAGAAGTCGGACATCAAAACATTTTTCCAAGCCAGCCTGGTGACGCTCAAAGGCAAGATGAAGCTCGCCGAGGCGATCACCGAGCTCAGCAAACAAACCGGCAACAAAATCTCGCTCGCCAGTCCCGAAGCGGGAGGCGATGTCGAGGTCGAACTGACGGCCGATAAACAGCCGTTTTGGGAAGTGATGGACGACCTGCTCGAGCAGAGCCACATGCGCATCAACACCTTCATCGGCGTCGAGGGCTTGTCGCTAATGCCCGACTACGAAGAGATCAAGACGCCGTCGCCCGATCCGTCGATCAACGGCCCGTTCCATGTGCGCATCGTCTCAGCGCATGCGGCGCTGCCGTTCGGATCGCCGCTCGCTGGACAGCTCGATATTGCGCTGGCGCTCAGTTGGGAACCGCGATTGAAGCCGGTCTACGTCCAACTGCCGATGGACAAAATGAAGGCCCAAGTAGCCGACAGCGACGACGAACTCGAACCGACCAACCCGCAAGCCGCTCCCGAGATTCCGCTCAATGCGCCGAGTAGTTCGACGCAGATCGACTTGCAGTTCGAGCGTCCGCCGCGCTCGGCCAAGAAGCTCGAAAAAATCTCGGGCGAGTTCGTCGTCGCCATCCCCGGCGAAAAACACAAATTCGTCTTCGAAAAATTCGCCACCGGCAAACGCAAATCGGAAAAGTTCGGCGAAGTCAACGTGATCCTCGAAAACGCGCGCCGCAACGGCAGCGTGTACGAGGTGCGGATCCTGACCGAGTTTGCCAAGTCCGAAGGAGCGCTTGATTCGTTCCGCGGCTGGATCTTGTCCAACCGAGCTTATCTGCTGGATGCCAAACAGAATCGGCTCGAGAATGTCGGCTTCCAGACTTACAGCATCAGCGGCGATGCGGTCGGCGTGGCCTTCCTGTTCCAGATCAACGGCGATCCAAACGACTACACGCTCGTTTACGAATCGCCCGGAATGATCACTCGCCAGAGCGTGCCGTTTGAGATTGAAGATGTAGACTTGCCCTGACGGCATTTTTTAACGCAGAGGCGCAGAGAGTGCGGAGAGCGCAGAGGAAGAGCTAGAGCGATGCGAGCACACAACGTCGGGATGGTACTGGCATGGGTTGGCCTTTGCGCTGGCCTGAGCGTCGCTGAAGATAAGCCGCCCAAGAGCGAGCCGACGCGGGTGTTGGCGAGCGTCGGCGAGCAGTGGATCACGCAAGGTGATGTCGAGTTGGCGCTCGGGCGAGCCGGCGCGGCGCAGGCCGATTTGCCGCCGGTCCCTGAATCGGTAGTGATGACCACGGTCGACATCATCGCTCGGCAGCGGCAAGCGCTGGCGACGCTGGCTCGAGCAAAGAAGCGCGTGAGCGACGCGCAGATCGATGCATGGCTGATCGACAACTCGCCAGCCGAGCTGAAATTGTCGGCCGAGCAAGCGCTGGCCGTGCGAGCCGAAGCGGCTCATGTAACGCCCGAGAGCTACCGCCAGTTTCTGGCATTCCGGTTGTCGTGGCAGGCGTACGTCCAGCAGACGCTGACCGACAAGAACATCGAAAAACATTTCGACAAGCAAAAAACTCGCTTTGACGGCACGCGATTCCAAGTCGAACACATCTGGTTGCCGGTGCCGCCGGGAGCCTCGTCGGCGCGCAAGGCTGCTCATGAACGCTTGGGCCAACTGCGCGAGAGGCTCACAGCCGGCGAGCTCGACTTTGTGAAAGCTGGCCGAGAGCTGCTGGGCGAAGAGGGAGAAAAAGGGGCCGCGCCGCAGTGGCTCACTGGCAGCGGTCCGCTGATCCCGGCAGTGATCGATCGGGTCCTGGAAACTCCGGTCGGCCAGATCACCCAGCCGTTCGATTCGGCTCAAGGGGTGCATCTGGTGCGCGTGCTGGCCCGCGAGCCGGGGGAGCGCACTTTGGCCGAGGCCAAGGAAGATGTGCGCAAACATGTGCTATTGTTTCTGCTGGACTACCTTGCCGGCCAGTCTGCCCAGGAAATGCCGCTGGTTTGGCAGGCCCGAGCGGAATGAACGCCCTTGCCCTTTTTTTACCGCGGAGGACGCGGAGAGCGCGGAGGGAGGGTTCCGGTTCTGCCGGCTATTACAATAGACAGGTCTTCGGTTCGATCGATCCGCAGCGGGAGCTATGCACATGTTTGAGATTCTGCAACATCGCACCGGACGCCAAGGAGTTCTGCTGGGAGCAGCCGGCATTTTGAGTCTGCTCGCTTGCGCGGGCATCGGATACTGGCAAGGACGCAGCCAGCCGCGTCCCTGGTCAGGACTCGACCTGAGCCAGGTTTCGAGCGCCGCGATGGGTTCGAATATGGCCGTCGCGACCGGGCAAGTCAGCGAGGAAGCCGAAGGCGTTTTCTTCCTCGACTTCCTGACCGGCGACTTGCAGTGCCTGGTTTACTATCCGCGGATGGGAGCCTTCGGGGCACGCTACTACACCAACGTGCAAGCCCAACTGCCCGCCTCGGGCAAGAACGGTCAGTACTTGATGGTGACCGGCAGCGCGATCTCGACGCGTTCAAGTTCGAACCTCCGGCCAGCCAACTGCCTGGTCTATATCACCGACGTCAACAGCGGCATGTTCGCCGCGTATGCGGTGCCCTGGAGCAAGACGGCCGAGAGCAGCTCGCAGGCTCAAGGCGGCCCGCTCGTATTCGTCGGCGGCGGCCCCATCCGCAACTACCAGGTACCCGACGCGCCGAAGAAAGCCGGCGCTGGCCTAGGCAAAGGCAACAACGCCAACAACAACCTCAATAACAATCTGAACAACAACCTCAATAACAATCTCAATAACAACTTGCAGGGGGCCAATCCGGCCGGCAACCTCGGCGCCGTTCAGCCCGACCCTAACGCACCGGCCGACCCCGACGCCAAACCCGGTGTGAAGCCCAACAAGCGCGACAAATTCAACCGCCCCTAATCTCGTTCCCAGGCTCCGCCGGGGAACGCACTGTCTTGGAGGCTCTGCCTCCCCGACCCCGCCGAAGAGCTCCGCCGACAAAATCAGCCGGCCGGCGTTAGCCCGCGGTTTACGCCGATTGGCAGCGTGGAACCGGCGCCAACGCGTGCCGTGCAGCGCTTGAACGCTTGGCCAAGCGCTGTGCTGATCGGGCGGCGCGACGGGCCGGCTATGGTATGTGGTACATCACGCCGTGATGTGATTTCGAACCTACCCAGAAGGCCTGCCTCACTCTCGTTACATCAAACCGGCTTGCCGGATGCCGGTCACATCAGGACCTGATGTACCACAGACCATTGCCTACCTGTCCGCCGCTGCGGCGCTGGAACGCTTGGCCAAGCGCTGTGCTGATCCTAATGAAAGCAGTAGTTGCTTCGGGCCAATGCTAAGCGGACCATTGCTCGTACTCGTAATGGGCGCAGCGCTGCACGGCGGGTTCGAGGAGGCGGAGCCTCCAAGACAGTGCGTGCCCAGGCGGAGCCTGGGAACGAGCGTTTTTAGCTGAGGCACTTCACGATCATGGTGGCGTAGGCTCTGCGGGGCAGGGTGAAGCGGAGCGTCAGCTTTTGCCGGCCCGGCGTGAGTTCGTCGTCGGCTAGCGTGCCGGCGAGTCCTTCGGGCCGGAGCAGCACGCGGCGCGAACCTTTCGAGAAGAAGGTATCGCGCGGGTACTTCACGCGAATCTGATGCGGCTGCATCCCCAGCGGCTCGAGCACGCGCTCGAGTATCGCTGCGATGCCTTCGGGCCAGTGATGCTGGCGAGCTGACGGCAACGGGATCTCGAGCTCGGACACCGTAGCGAGAATCGCTTCGCTGGGCTGCGACCAGAAAGTCAAATCGTTGGCCGCGCCGCGCTTGGTGTACCAACCGCCGGCGGGCAAGCTTTGCTGCAGCCACTGCGAGACGACTTCGTTCCACAGGTAGCTCTGGAACGCCGCCATGTAGATGCTTCGCAAGTCGCTGCGGAGCAGGGCTAAGGCGCGGCGAAAATCGGTCGGATGGTCGGCAAGGTAAGTGACGATGCTTCGCCGGTGCGAGCGATCCAGCCGCTGCTTGCACTCGGCCCAGCTGCCCCACAGCGAACGCAAGACCTCCTTCTGCTCGCGCTCGCGCGGCCGATCGTGCACGTTCGCTTCGGCGATCGCCAGATAGAGCGCACGCTCGTAATCGCCCAAACACCACGGCTGGGCGACGCATTGGCCGCTCTCGCCCAGCGAGCCAAAGCGCTGGTCGTCGAAGTAATTCGGCACCCCGGCGGCCACGGCCGGCAAGAGCGCTTGCATCTGCTCGGCGGCGCTCGGCGCGAGGTCGCGCAGCGTCACTTCGAACTCATTGGCGATGATGTCCTTGGCGTGGAACTCGCGCGATGCTTGACCGAGGTACTCGAGCCGAAAACCGCGCTGCTCGAGCGACCGCTGCGGACCTTTGAATAGCGTCACCGTCTGCGTCGTCTCGGCATGGCGGTCCTTCAGTCCGCCATAGCCGACCGCCCGCCGCGGCAAGTTCCAGATCTTGAGAATCTCGGCAATCGCTTCCGGAGTTCCAATGCCCGACTTGTCGAGCCGATAGACCGCAAACGGGCCGGAAGAAAGCGGGAAGTCGGACAACTCGCGGACGACGAAGTCTTCCCGCAAACGTTTCAGTTTCATAGAGCCGGCTTAAACATAGTTGGGAGTCGGCGGCCGATAGTGGCTCAGGTCAATCGATCGGAACCAATCGATCGTCTTGGCCAGCCCGTCTCGCAGCGGCACCTTGGGTTGCCAGTCGAGCCGCGACTTGGCCAGCGTGATGTCGGGACGGCGGCGAGTCGGATCGTCAGCCGGCAACGGTTTCATCACCAGTTTGCTCTTGGCACCGGTCAGTTCAAGTACCAATTCGGCCAGTTCGCGAATCGTGAACTCGCCGGGATTGCCGAGGTTGACCGGCCCGATGAAGTCGTTGCTGCCGTTCATCATCCGCATGATGCCTTCGACCAAGTCATCGCGATAACAGAACGATCGTGTCTGATCTCCTTCGCCAAAGATGGTGATGTCCTTGCCGGTGATCGCCTGGCGAATGAAATTCGATACGACGCGACCGTCGTAAGGATGCATCCGCGGGCCGTATGTGTTGAAGATGCGCACGATGCGAATGTTGACTTTGTTCATGCGGTGATAGTCCATGAACAAAGTTTCGGCGGCTCGCTTGCCTTCGTCATAGCACGCTCGCGGTCCGATCGGATTGACGTTGCCGCGATAGCTCTCGGGCTGCGGATGCACTTCGGGATCGCCATAGACCTCCGAGGTGCTGGCCAGCAAGATCTTCGCGCCGCAGCGCTTGGCCACGCCCAGCATGTTGATCGAGCCTATGACGCTGGTCTTAATCGTCTTGATCGGATTGAACTGGTAATGGCCCGGAGCGGCAGGGCATGCCAGATGATAGATCTGGTCGACCTCGAGATAGATCGGCAGCGTCACGTCGTGGCGGATCAGTTCGAAGTTCGGCTTGCTGAGCAGATGAGCCACATTGCTCTTCTGGCTGGTGAAGAAGTTGTCGAGGCAGATGACATCGTGCCCCTCAGCGACCAGCCGCTCGCACAGGTGCGATCCTAGAAAACCCGCGCCTCCGGTCACCACGATGCGATAGATTTGCGACATGCGATGCGTTTCCCCATCCAGCGGAAGGCTCGTAACCAGTGTTTCCTAAAGATATCCGCTAGAGACCTGCGCGCGTATGGATGCCCACTGCGTTTCCTCCGCGCCCTCTCTGCGCCTCAGCGGTGAAAACTCACTGCCAAGCCGCCTGCACCTCGCCATCGCGCTGCGAGATCTTCAGCGCCTGAGGCGAGCCACTTATCTCGGCGGAGCGATCGAGAGCCAGTTCGCGAAACTCCTGCATCCATGTCGGATCGCTAGCCAGCGCCGCTTCGACTTCGGCGGCCCCTTCACCTTGGACCGACACGTGCGGTTGGTCGAGCGAGTCGAGCGAGAGTTCGACGTCCAAGTCTCCCGAGGCAGCGCCGTTGGCTGAAGGGTGACGACTCAGCCACTGCATCATCTTTTCCGACCAGGATTGCGCCCGCGAGAGGAGCGACAGCTTCGATCGATCAGGCGACTCGCCGCCCTCGATCGCCTGCGCCGGCTGCTGCTCTTTGTCGTCCGGCTTGCCCAGTCCCGACAGCACATTCAAGAAACCGCTGCCGAGCTGCCCGCCCGCCTGAATAGCCGACTGCGCAAGGCCCGCAGCAGCGGGAATGGCGGCAGTCAGCGATAAGGCGGCTAAGGACATGGTGGGTGATGGGTGTTCCGGTGTTGTGTTTTCATCAGCCGGCACGCGGCAGCGGCTCGTTCCCAGGCTCTGCCTGGGAACGCACTGCTCCCGAGGCTCTGCCTCGATGCGTCACGGCTGGCGTTGGCGGCGGGTTCTTGGGAGGCGGAGCCTCCAAGACAGTGCGTTCCCAGGCGGAGCCTGGGAACGAGGAGGGCGCGGGCCGCTACCACTCGCCTCATGCCTATCGGCATTCTCGGCGCAGCCTCTCCAGCTTATTGCACAAGTCTCGCCGAAACTCCTTTGCAAGTTTTTTGCCTCCACTGTGATGTTGCAGGGGGGCCGGGGTCTGCTAAATTGACGCTTTGGTGGAAATGTATCGCGATGACCGCTGCTCGGCACGAGCGACGGTCCGCTTTACGCTTAATAGGACGAACGCGACAACAACCAGCGCGATCGAACCGAAATTCCCGCAAAATCCACCAGCTTGTGTTATCGCAGTCTTTTCTGGCGTGTTCTGAGATGTTGTTCTTCTTGCTGCTGCTAGCCTTCCTCACGATCGTGGTGGGCCTGAGCCGTGCCGCCTGCGCGTCGCGCGTCTTTGACGTCGCCGCAACATGGCACCGGCTGGGCACCCGATGGTGCGTCGAAGGAACTGGCACTGTGCGAGCCATCGATTTGCGGGCAGTAGCGCTGACGGCGCTGGCTGACCAGAGCGATCGCGGCTGCGCGTTGCCCGCCGGGCCAGCCGTGCACACGCACGGCCTGACCTCCGACTCAGCAGCCTACACATCAGTGACTCAAGAACCGGAAATGCGCCGGAAAAGCCCCCTCCCGCGATGCCGCACAGGTTGGTCATTGACACAGCTGTTCATGAGTGGTCTGCAATCAACTGCCTGCACCTTCCGTTCTACGGTTGCTTTCCCAGCAACCGACGACGTGCCACGCTTGTGGCGCTGAATTGCTAGCCCGCCTGGAGCTTCCCCAGCTCCGGACGTTGGATTGCGCGAGTCTTCGGTTTGATTGCCTATAGGTAGCACTAGAAAGGTGTCTATCGTGGCAATAACACAGCTGACCTCTGCGCTCGAGGCAATGCACTCCATTGCCTCTAGCGAATCTCTCATCGCCGACTTATTGCTAGCACAGCAGCAATCGAGCGGCGGCTCTCCGCTGATGGCAATCCTCATCGGCCTGATCGGTCTGGCGGCGGGCGCGGGCATCATCAAGGCGATCGACATGGCCCGCGGCCGCGATGCCAAGAGCCGCTCGCAGCAGGTGCTCGAAAAGGCGCAAACCGACGCGAACAATCTGCTCCGCAGCGCCGAACTGGAAGTGAAGGAAAAAGCGCTGCAGCAAAAGCAGCAGCACGAAGCCGAACTGGCCAAAGCTCGCGAGCAGATCCGCACGCGCGAGTTGAGCCTCGACCGCCGCGAGGAAACGATCCAGCAAGCGGCCGACGACGTGCGCAAACAAGAAAAGATGGTCGAAGCCAACCAGCGCCGCGCCGCCGAGAAAGTGCAGGAGGCCACCCGCCGCAGCGAAGAGCTGCAGAAGACGCTTCAGGAACAAGCCGCCGTGCTGCAGCGACTGAGCGGCCTGTCGAAAGAAGAAGCGACCAACCGCCTGCTGACGTTGCTCGACCAAGAGCTCGAGCAAGAAATCGGCAACAAGATCCTCAAGCACGAGCGGCGATTGAGCGACATGGCCGACCAGAAGGCGCAGGAGATCCTGCTGACAGCCATGCAGCGCTATGCGGCCGCGCACACCGCCGACAGCACGACCAGCACGGTCGATATTCCGAATGACGACATGAAGGGACGCATCATCGGCCGCGAAG
>JBQCEI010000833.1:0-4224 GCA_051960375.1 Aureliella sp.
TCCCGGGCTCTGCCTGGGAACGCACTGTCTTGGAGGCTCCGCCTCCTCGGAACCTTCCTCAGCGGCTTGCCGTTCTGCTATTGAGAGATCAGCCGCAGGGCGGGTAGCCCGCGGTTTGCCGGAAGAATGCGGACGTCACCGCGTGCCGGCGGATGAAATGGGCTGCGCCTCCCCGGAACCCGTCTCGGCGGCTTGCCTTTTTGCCGGGTGCTGCGAGGCAGAGCCTCGAAGACAGTGCGTTCCCAGGCAGGAGCCTGGGAACGAGCGGGCAACGAGGCAGGGCGAACGAGCCTTGATCAAGTGCGGGGGGCTGTGGTAGCCTATGGGGCTTCACTGTTGACAGAAACACAATTTTTCCAACCCCAAATACACACGTTCGGGAGGTATGGCTCGTGGGAGTTAAGAAGACTGGCAAGGGCAGACGCAAGATTGGCCGCAAGAAACGGCGCATGCGCGCACGTATCCGCCATCGCAAGAAGTAATTGCGCTCCCTGACCGCACGAGTCCAGGTTTCCTGTCACGGTTAACGCAGGCGGAAAATCGAAGGACGTCAAGCACTCCCAGCACGGCAGGCTTCGACGTCCTTTTTCATGCCGGCTCGGAAGTCGGCGCATTGGGCTTTAAAGGAGAACTGCAATGGCACGCGGCAGCAAATCCGAAATCTCCGAAGCAGCTCCATCGCGAGCCCCTGCAGCTTCGCGGCTGGGGCTGTTCTTGTTCGCCATTTATCTGGCGTTCTATCTCGGTTTCGTGTTCATCAGCGCCTTTGCCTGCGACTGGTTCGAACGCATCATCGCCGGCGGTCTGAACCTGGCGATCGTCTACGGCTTTGGCCTCATCCTGCTGGCGCTCATCCTCGCCATGATCTACGGCGGCGCCGGCCGGCGCATGTCGCGAGCGGATCGGTAGTCGCGAGATGGAAAAAACTCCGCGCGCTCTGCGCCCTCCGCGGGAAAGATTTTCTCGCGCAGGCGGCTATACTAATCGCCTCTCCTCCGTCCAAATCCTCCCCGGACCTGCGCGCATGATCTACGAATTCTCGCCGATGGCCGTGAGCGTGTTCTGTCTGTTCGTCGCGATTACGCTGGGCCTGAGCTTCTACATGGGGCGGCGGGCGAAGTCGTCGGCCGGCTACTTCGCAGCCCACGGCGAGATACCGTGGTTCATCAACGGCGTTGCCTTTGCCGGCGATTATCTGTCGGCCGCATCGTTCCTCGGCATTTGCGGCATGATCGCCACTTCCGGATACGATGGCTTTTTGTATTCGATCGGTTTCTTGGCCGGCTGGGTCGTCGCCCTGTTCGTCATCGCCGAGCCAATGAAGCGTCTAGGCAAGTTCACCTTTGCCGATGCGCTCGATGCCAAGTTCGGTTCGCGCGGCATTCGCCTGGCCGCCGGCATCAGCACTCTCGCCGTCAGCATCTTTTATCTGATCCCGCAAATGGTCGGCGCCGGAGCGCTGGTGCAGCCGCTGCTGAACTTTCCGCACTGGGCCGGCGTGGTGATGGTCGGCGCGGTCGTCATCATGATCGTCGTCACAGCCGGAATGGTTTCGACGACATGGGTGCAGTTTCTCAAAGGCACCCTGCTGGTCTTCTTCAGCGGCGTGCTGACCGTCCTGCTGCTGATGCGCGGCTTCGAAGTGCAGGAAGGCGGCATCGATGGCCACCGCTTCGCCCGCTTGGGTCCGATTCCGAAATCCGCGCTCAAGTCGCCTACCGCGCTGACGAACATCGCCGAGGGCTACGATCTGATCCAAGCCGACGATGGCTGGGAAGCGACCGAGTTTGTGCGGCTGCGACACGGCTCGAAGATCCAGGTCTTCAGCGTCCTACCGTACGCCCAAGCAGAGAAGGGCTCGACCGATCCGGATCAAGAGCTCGTCGAACTGCGCGAAGCTCAAAGCGTTCGCGAAGATGCCACCGGGAACAAGTGGGTCAACGGCGAGCCGCTGGGGCGAAGCAAAGGCGAACCGGAACTGCACCCGGTCGGCCATGTCGAGTCGCTGCCCGGGGACGTGCGCGCGACCGGGCCGCTCAATCCGCTGTCGTTCTTGAGCGTGCTGCAGGAAAGCCGCGTCGTGTTGTGGCGCCCCAGCAAACCGATCGCGCACCAGGACGGCAGCAAGACGGTCGTTTATTACCAGAAACCGACCAACGGCGCCCAAGTGCTGAGGCCCGGTGAATCGTCGATGTTCAAAGGCATCCGCGGCCAGAACTGGAGCGATCGCCTCAACTTCATCTCGTTGATGCTCGCGCTCTTCTGCGGCACCGCCTCGCTGCCGCACATTCTTATTCGCTACTACACGGTCCGCGACGCCGCGGCGGCTCGCAACAGCACGATCGTAGGCATCGCCAGCATCGGCCTCTTCTATGTGCTCACGCTCTATCTCGGTTTGGGCGCGATGACCAGCGGCGCGCTCGATGTTTCCAACAGCAACATGGCCGCGCCGCTGCTGGCCAAGAGTCTCAATCAGTGGCTCTTCGCGATCATTTCGGCCATCGCTTTCACGACGGTGCTCGGGACGGTCAGCGGTTTGATCCTGGCGGCCAGTGGGGCGGTGACGCACGATCTGCTCTTGAGCGTCGGCGGACTGGACCTAACCGAGCATCAGCAGATTCGCATCGCTAAGCTGACTTCGGTCGTCGTCGGCATTCTGGCCATCGGGCTGGGGATTTACTGGGAAAAGCTGAACGTCGGGTTTCTGGTCGGCTGGGCCTTTAGCGTTGCAGCCAGCGCCAACTTGCCGGCGCTGGTGATGCTGCTGTTTTGGCGGCGCACCACGCGGCAAGGAGTGATGGCCAGCGTCATCGTCGGCATGCTCAGTTCGCTGCTGTGGATCTTGTTATCGAGCGAAACGTTCGAGAACGTCTACAAGCTCAACCCGTCGCTCGCGCTCACTCCGTTCAGCCAACCGGGCATCGTCACCATCCCGCTGGCCTTCCTCACGCTGGTGGTTGTCTCGCTAGCCACGCAGCCGAAAGATTGACCGATCTCCTCCGCGCTCTCCGCGTCCTCCGCGGTGAAAAAAGGAATTACCGCGGAGACGCGGAGAGCGCGGAGTAGGCGCGCGCTGTCGTGGTCTAGGCTGTGGGCCACCAGCATAGTAGATTGGCAGTAGCTGAGTACCTACTCGCCCTACTGACGATTCGAGAATGCATGCCCATGAAGTCGGATGATACCGTTCAGATCAACGCGGTAACGCTGAAGCTCAGCGCGCCGATGAACAACGCGTACGAGTGGATTGGACAGCGCGAGATACTCAATCAGCTCTTAGCATGCTGGCTGGTGGTCGACGAACAAGATATGCCGCTGACGCCGCGACTGGTCGGCGTACCGGGCATCGGCAAGACGGCTCTGGCGATGGCGGCGGCTCGCATGCGCGGTCAGGAACTGTATGTGTTCCAGTGCACCGCCGACACGCGCCCCGAAGACTTGCTGGTCACGCCGGTGCTGAGCCACGAAGGCAAGATCGCCTATCACGCTTCGCCGCTGGTGACCGCCATGCTCCGCGGTGGCGTCTGCGTGCTCGACGAAGGCAACCGCATGAACGAGAAATCGTGGGCCAGCCTCGCTCCGCTGCTCGATCAACGTCGCTATGTCGAATCGATCGTCGCCGGCGTCGTGATTCAGGCGCATCGCAACTTCCGCTGCGCCGTGACGATGAACCAGGACGATTCAACCTATGAGATACCCGACTACATTCTCAGCCGCCTGCAACCGACCTTGCCCCTCGGCTTTCCGACGCGGCAAGACGAACTGGCCATCCTGCAATACCACCTGCCGTTTGCCGAGGCGGAGATGTTGGCGCTGACGGTCGAGTTCCTGCAGCGCTCGCACGAACTGAAGCTCGATTTCTCGGCTCGCGATGGATTGAACTTGCTGCGCTACGCGCTCAAACGCTTAGCGCAGGACACCGATCATCCGGTCAGCAAGGACCAGGCCTGGCGCGAAGCTCTCGAGCGTTGCCTGGGTGAGGAAGCGCTCAACCTCGACTCGCTGGCCAAGCGCCGGCAGCGCGAACTGGGGGCCAACAGCCTGCCGCTGGGATTGGGCGACTTCTTCTTCGACAGCGACGATCCGCTGCATCCCGATTCCGATGACGACGATGACATCAGCGGGTTTTGATCAGAGTCTCCTTCGTGTCTTCGTGGTGTTTTTGTTGAAAATTAGTAAACCAAAAAAACCAAAAAAACAAAACACAAAAAACGGGTGGCGCCAAAA
>JBQCEI010000834.1:0-5780 GCA_051960375.1 Aureliella sp.
GCCCGGTAGGAGCCGGCGGTTACTGCCCGCCCGGCGCCGCTGGCGCTGGCGCAGGCGCCGGCTATGGAGCTTATGGCGCTGCCGCCTACGGTGCCAACTTCGCTAACACCTGGGGCGCCGCGCCGTACCCGCGCGACTGCGATCGCTTCTATCACTATCCTTACGTCTACTATCCCCAGAACTTCTACGGCAGCGAGTACTATCGCAGCAGCGACAGCATGTACTACCGCTATCCGACCGAAATGCAGATCCCGGTCTACAATCGCCACTGGCACAACTACTATCCCAGCCAGCGCCGTTACCACTGGGGCCATCACTTCTTGACCGACGTGTTCTAACACACGAGCTCGAGTCGAGTACCCGGCAATCCCGCATCGGCGGTTGCAGCTTTTCCAAGCTCGACCGCCGTTTTTCGTTTTCTCTGTGGGCTCTCTCTGCGCATTGGGTGGCACTGGCTCTGCCAGTGTCTTCTTCCTCGAAGTAACGAAGTTGGACGTTCAGTTCAAATGCACGATGCCAAGGAGTCCTTAAAAGCTTTAGAAGAGCCGGACAGTTTGGCACTGGGTAGCTCTACGGTCGCCGTCCCTACATACTTCGAGATCCAAACACTGGCATAGCCAGTGCCACACAGTAAAAAACTCGCTCAGCTGTAGTGCACTTTGCGCAAGTACCAAGCCCCGACGGCCAACAGCGCCAAGTTGCCCAGCCACACGCTATAGGGCGGCCAGCCGCCATCTTTGGCTTGCTCCAGGCCCAGGGCAAAGAGCGGATAGTAGATCAGCAGGATCGGCAGAAACGCCACGCCGAAGCTCGACCAGTAATCGGCCGTGCGGCACCAGATGGCCAGCGGCACGCCGAGCCACACGAAGCAGAAACAGCTGAAGCCGCTCGCCCAGCGCCGCCAGGGTTCGGTATGCAACCGCGCCAAGCGTTCGCGGCCGGTGCGAATGTTCGAAGAGGTCTCGTGCACCGTCGGGCTGCCGAGCCAATCATAGCGCCCGCATGTCAAACCCAGCAGCGCTCGCGCGGCGAGCATCTCTTCGGAATTGCGAATCGATTCGTGCTGCTTCTCAATCTCGTCGCCCATCAGCCGCAAAGCGATCTCGGACGGCTTGCCCGCAGCCCGTCCTCGACGCGCAGCCTGGTCGAGAGGAATCTCGTACTCTTTGTCGGGCCAACTGCCCGCTGCGCTTTCACCGACGCTCCACACCGCGTCGACCAACCGCACCTTCAGCGTTTCTCTTTCGGGATTGAATTTCAGCTCGCCCCAGCGAGCCGATACGGTCAGCGTCCTGCCGCGATCGTCCCCCTGGATCGTGATCTCGGGATGGATCAGCTTGCGGTCCTCAACGGCTTCGACGTAGATCGAAAAGCCGCTGTTGGAACTGTAAGAACCAGTTGAACTCAGCGTGTGATAGGCGACTTCTTCGATGTGATGCATCACCACCCGCTGCATCCCGGGCCGGCCCCAAGAGACCGCCAAGTCCATCATCCACACCGCCAGCGGGCTGAAGAGGAACCCCAGTATCAGCGTCGGAGCGATGATCTTCATCGGCGGCACGCCAGCCGCCTTGACCGCCAAGACTTCGTGGTCGGCAGCCACGCGGCCATAGACGCTGCAGACGGCAAAGAGCAGCGTCGCCGGCAGCGCATATTGCAGCGAAATCGGCAGGATATAGGGCATCAGTCCGATGATCGCTATCAGGCTCAGCCGCTCGCTGATGAGCTGTTGCACGACGCCGGCCAACATGATCACCGAGGTGAACGCCGTCAGCGCCACGATGAACAGCTTGCTGATTTCCCACAGAATGTAGACCGTGAATCGCCGAACCATAGTCGGCGAAGTCTAGCGATCCCCCGTTTGGAACGCCATGCTGAATTGCGGCCGCCTCGGTCACCGGCTCCGTCGGCTGCACCTCGTTCCCAGGCTCTGCCTGGGAACGCGCTGTCTTGGAGGCTCCGCCTCCGTAAGAACCCGCCATGAAGCCTGACTTCGGCGGCTGCCCGGCGAGGCGGAGCCTCGGGGACAGTGCGTTCCCAGGCAGAGCCTGGGAACGAGGAGTGCGAGGAGTGCGAGGAGGGAGAGAAGCGGTTACAGATCGATGGCTGAGTCGGAGGTGGCGTCGCTGCGCTGCTTGCGGATCTGTTTCATCAACTCAATAATCACTTGCGACTGCATGCGCACGGCGGTCACAAAGTCCTTGTTCTCAGCCGCCACGCGCGCGTGCCGGAACGTCGGCTCGACGGCCGCCCAATCGATCTTCCAGCGACGCTCCTCGGCCGCTTCGCGCAAAGCCTTCATCGTTCCGGCCAGATGCTCGAACAGAGCCAGCGACGCCGCCGCTTTGAAGTGCCGATACGGTCCTTTGCCGTAGCGCGAGCTGCCGTCATCGCTCGGGCCGCGGCTCTGAATGACTTGCACGAAACCCGTGCCCAAAGCGATCAAGCCCAGGATGCCGGCGACGATCGCCAGCGCCGGCGCCCAGAGCGCAAGCACGAGTGCGGCCAACAAACAGACCGCGGTTACCACGGCCAGCGCGGTCGAAAACTTGCTCAAGTCGAACGGCTGGCGCCGCGAAAAAGTGGCTCGCTTGTCGTGAGTGGCAATGGTCGGATCGACCACTTCGACCACGATGGCTGTGATGTTGTCAGGCCCGCCGCGCAGGTTCGATAGATCGACGAAGATCTGCGCCGCTTTTTCGGGAGGCAAGACGCGAAGAAACGCGCCAATCTCCTCGTCGCTAATCTGACCGCTCAGTCCGTCGGAGCACAACAAGAACCGGTCGCCGACCGATACCGGGAACGGTCCCTCGAGATCGACTTGAACCGTTGCGTTGGGACCGAGCGAGCGCGTGATCACGTTCTTGGGGATCACGCCGCTGCGAGCCGTTTCATCGGTCACTTCGCCTGCAGCTTGCATCTCCCAAACCAGCGAGTGATCGAAGGTGAGCTGATAGAGCTGATCGCCGTGCAGTTGATAGATGCGGCTGTCGCCCACGTGCGCCAAAACGGCTCCCTCGGGCAACAGAGCCAGCAGGCTGGCCGTCGTCCCCATGCTGCGGAACTCGACGTTTGCTTGGCCGCGGCGATAGATTTCGGCGTTGGCCTCGATCAGCGCCTTGCGGAGCGCTTCGACCGGCAGGGCGCTTTGCTGCTTGATGTACTGGTGCGGAATCAGATCGGCGGCCAGCCGCGAAGCCATCTCGCCGGCCGCATGCGCTCCCATCCCATCGGCTACCAAGAACAGATGCCCATACTTCTCCCAGCCAGCTTGCGACTCGGCCAAGAGCACGCACGCGGCATCCTGATTGACGGCGCGGCGCATGCCAATATCGGAGAGCACCGCGTGCTGCACGGTGCTCTTCCAATCCGACTTCGTAACTGAGGGAGTTGAGTTGCTGACAGACAAGTTGTTGCTAGCTGAGAACCTTCGACCGATGCCGAGACAAGTCGAAGAAATGGAAACGAAAGCAATGCCCAACCGCAAGTTTAGCTATCTGCAGCGCTGGTTGCCATAGAGTGTCCGTGGGAGCGGCTCCCAAAACTTTGCCCGAATCGCGGGCTGGGCTCTCCGCGTTATTCTTTTAACCCGACGCGTAAGCGAGGGACGAACCCGCCCAAGAGCGCGACAAAACATCGTTGGTCTGCCAGGCTGAACGCATCGCTGCTCCAGCCCCTCACCCCCAGCCCCCTCTCCCCGAAGCGGGGCGAGGGGGGAGACAAGATAAAGGGCCGCGCCTATTGAGGTCAGCCCCTCCGAGGCGATTTCAACCAATTGCGCTTGGCGCAAGCTGAATGGTATGTAGTCGGGCCGACAATCGACCGGTCTTTATCAACACGAATTTGCTCTGGCTCTGGACACGCCCGGTTTTCTACACTCGGCCCCGCGCGATGTTCGATTGGCCCATTGGAAGCTGTTCGTTTATGCAAGCTCGCCAAACGCCCCGTTGCTGGCTACTCCTGCTGATCGCCCTGCCGATCTGCAGCGGCTGCGTGCGCCGGCGTCTGACCGTCCGCACCAATCCACCGGGCGCGATGGTGTATGTCGATCGCCAATTCATCGGTCCGAGCCCCGCGTCGACCTCCGTTACCTACTACGGAACGCGGCATATCGAAGTCGTCGGGGACGGATACCGCACGGAAAAGATTCTGCGAACCTTCAATCCGCCTTGGTACCAGATACCGCCGCTCGATTTCATCTCCGAAACCCTTTGGCCTTGGGAGATTCGCGACCAGCGCGTTGTGGACATCACCATGGTGGCCGATCAGCCGGTCCCCAGTGAAGAACTGATCGGCCGAGCCGACACGATGCGCACGCAAGTGGCCGCCGGCATCGCAGTGCCGCTGACGCGCACGCAAGGCCCCGCTGACATACCGCCGCCGACGACCGTTCCGGTTTTGCCTCCGGCCGCTCCGGTCCCAGCTATCCCAGTCGAACCCGGCGCCGCACCCGTGCTGCCACCACCGATCAACGAACCATGGCGCCCGGGCCAAATTCTTCGCAACCTCATCCAGCCAGGCGGCGAGCCCGTCGAGCGCATCCCCGCCGTCGGCGGTCTGCAAGGCGGCGGCTATCGCCCAACGGTCCCGTAAAGCATTTCTCTGCGCCCCTGGTGTGGCACTGGCTCCCCCAGTGTCTTCTGCTTCGAAGTTGAAGAGTCAGAAAACCCGGTAAAGCGTTCCAATGCCCTCCGACTGGACAGCGGCACCTTTTCGAGTCAGTTCGCTATAAGCAGCTATCTTGGTGCTGAACGCAATAAACTCCGAAAGGAGAGCCACTGGCAGAGCCAGTGCCACACTCTCCGCGCTCTCTGCGTCTCCGCGGTAAAAAACAAGAGCTACCGCACGAGCATCCCAGTAGCATGGCACAACTGAAACTGCGCGACGTTGTAATCGATCACCGCATCAAGGTAAGTCCGACGCGCGGTGGCGAGGGCCTGCACCGATTGCAGCACTTCGATCGGCAAGCCTTGTGCATTCTCGATGCGTTCCCAGTTGAGCCGATACGATTTCTCGGCAGCGGCGATGCCTTCTTCGGCGATGGCGATGCGGCCGCGGCGCTGGTTGACGCGGGCATGAGCTTCGACGACTTCGCGAGCCACTTGATCGAGGATCGCGACTTTGCGCATGCGAGCTTGCCGCGCCTGCGAGGCGGTCTCGCGCCGCGCAGCTTGTTCGCCGAAGCCTAAGTTGCGCAGCTCCCAGTAAGCGATCGCATCGGCGTCCCAGCGATCGCCGGTGTTGGTGATCTGGCTGCCCAGTCCGCCTCCCATCGCGCCGTAGCTCAAGCCCAGCAGTACGCTGGGAACCAGCGGTGCGTATTGTTCGCGGCGCAGGCGTTCCACCGCTGCAGATACCAAATGCTTTTGCTCAGCCAGCTCGGGCCGCCGCAGCAATCCGTCGGCGACATAGACAGCCGTGCCTTCTTCAGCGCTCAAGATGTCGAGCGGCGCAACGGTCGGTTCGCCGGTGGCGATCAGCACACCCGCATCGGCATGCAGCAGCTGAGCCAGTCGCGCCGATGCGACTTGAACCGCTTCTTGCTGTGCCAACAAGTCGGCGCGGCGAATCGCCAGCTCGGCTTGCATGCGCGAGTAATCCGAATTGAGCCCCTGGCCGACTTCGGCAAACTGCTGCGTCAGATCGCTCAAGCGCTGCGTGTTCTCGACCGCTTCCTGCGTGATGCGATTGGCATGTTCGGCGCGGACGAGTTCGAGGTAAGCAGTGGCCGTATCGCGCAGAGTATCGTTGCGAACAGCGGTGGCGCCGAACTGACGAGC
>JBQCEI010000835.1:0-2852 GCA_051960375.1 Aureliella sp.
AGTACGACGTCACCTGGAGCCTCGGCGATGGCCTGCGCCCCGGTTCGATCGCCGACGCCAGCGACGCAGCCCAGTTCGCCGAACTGGAGGTGCTCGGCCGCCTGGTCAAGCGTTCGCTCGAGAAGGGCACGCAGTGCATGGTCGAAGGCCCCGGCCACATCCCGATGCACCAGATCGACATGAACATCAAGAAGCAGATCGAAGTCTGCAACGGCGCTCCGTTCTACGTCCTCGGACCGTTGGTCACTGACATCGCTCCGGGCTACGATCACATCACCAGCGCCATCGGCGCGGCGCTGGCCGGTTGGAGCGGAGCGGCAATGCTCTGCTACGTCACGCCGAAGGAACACCTCGGCCTGCCTAACAAGGAAGACGTCAAGCAAGGAGTGATCGCCTACAAGATCGCGGCTCATGCCGCCGACCTTGCCCGGCAGCGCCCTGGAGTTCAGGAACGCGACGATGCGCTCAGCCGCGCTCGCTTCGCTTTCGACTGGAAAGAACAGTTCCGCTTGTCGCTCGACCCCGAGACCGCGCAAGCGTATCACGACGAAACGCTGCCGCAAGAGACGTTCAAGTCGGCTCACTTCTGCAGTATGTGCGGACCGAAGTACTGCTCGATGCGCATCACCGATGACATCCGCAAGATGGCGGCTAATGACGAGCTCGTCCAGTTGCAGCAGTAAGCGAAGAGAAGATTTTTACCGCGGAGGCGCGGAGGAAAACCGAAGTGCCTCCGCGGTAAATTTTTAACCGGCTTTATTAACCAAGTGTTGATGCACGTCGCGGATGATCATCTCGAGCGTGTAGCCGGGCTGGTAACTGATCGTGCTTCTCAAACGCGATAGGTCCGGCACTCGCCGCCGGATGTCTTCGAAATCTTCGTCGTAAGCCTGGCGATAAGACTGAAACTCGATCGCGGGTTCCGGGTTGACCAAGCGGCGGACCGTTTCGGCCAGTTCGAGAATCGAGACGGGTTGGTCGCTGCCAATGTTGAACACGCGGCCTGCCGCCGACGGCTCATCCATCAGCTGCACGACCGCACTGACCACATCGAGCACGTGCGCGAAGCAGCGAACTTGATGGCCGTCGTCGTGCACGATCAGCGGCCGGTTCTGCATCGCGGCCTCGACCAAGCGAGGCAACACCATGCCGTAAGCTCCCGTCTGCCGCGGACCGACGACGTTGAAAAAGCGGCCGATGACAATCGGCATGTTGTGCTCGCGATGGCAAGCCAGCGCTAAAAACTCGTCGATCGCTTTCGAAGCGCCATAGCTCCATCGCGGCTTGGTCGTCGCTCCGAACACGAGGTCATCACCTTCGCTCCAGACCTCCTTGGGATTCTTGCCATACACTTCGGAAGTGCTGGCCAGGAACAAGGGAATCGCGCGGCCGGCGAGCATATGCCGCTGCAGCTCGTCGAGGATCAACTGTGTCGGATAGATGTTGCGCTCGATCGTTTCGATCGGATGCTTGGCGATCAAGGCGACGCCGACGGCAGCGGCCAGGTGATAGACCACATCGGTCCCGTCGATCAGTTCCTTAACGAGTTCGGGATCGCCGACGTCTTTCTTGAGCACTTGCAGACGCTCGTGGCCGCGGAGATGTGCCAAGTTGTCCGGCGAGCCGGTCGAGAGATCGTCGACCACCGTCACGCGCTCGCCGCGAGCCAGCAGCGCTTCGGTCAGGTGCGAGCCGATGAAGCCCGAGCCGCCTGTGACGAGGATGTTTTTCAAGAGGCTTCCCTTCTGCGGAGTAGTGCTGCGGTGTGCCATGCGGGCCAGATGATGAAGCCCGATTATAGCTGCCTTTTATAACCCGACGCGTAAGCGAGGGACGAACCTGGCAACACGGCCGCGTTAGCCGACGATGCTGTTGAGCGCTGAGGCAGGTTCGTCCCTCGCTTACGCGTCGGGTTACAAGTTTCCAGTCCCTCGCTTACGCGTCGGGTTCCTAAAGGCATGCTGTTTTTAACCGCGGAGACGCGGAGAGCGCGGAGAGAGTGCTTAGAGACTGCTAGCATCTGGCGCATTGATTGCTTTTGTCGGCTGGGTCGGGCTTCTTCGCGAGCAATTTTTTGCAGCGGCTGTGCAACTCTGCGCAAGGGCGGCGGACCGCGCGTGCTGGGCAAGGGAAACCTTGTCCGAATCTTTCCGCACTAGGGGTGCTGCGATACACTAACCCTGGAAACGCTGCCGATGAAGGAAAAAGGAATCCCTTTCACATCTGTCCGAGCGACGAAGAATTTCTATGCATACTCAAGCAACTTCCGGCCGAGCTAGCCGCCAAGGAATGCGGTTGGCCGCGTGCCTGCTGACCATATCCGTCGGAGCTCACGTTTCGCTCGAATCGCCCGCCGCCGCGCAAAGTCCACCCAAGGCTGCGCAGAAGAACACCGGCGTCCAGAACCAAAAAGCGACCGATGTCTCGAAGTCCGATCCCGCGGCGGTGAACCACTACGCCGATGCCGCCAATTTCCAGAACAACGGCGCGTTCGAACTGGCGGTCGAAGAGTGGCAGAAGCTGCTGAAGGATTTCCCGAAAGATCCGCTGGCGAGCAAGGCCAGCCACTATCTGGGCGTCTGCTACATGCAGCAGGCCAAGCCCGATTACGCGGCCGCCAGCACTGCTTTCGCGCGGGCCCTATCCGATCCCAAGCTCGATGTGCGCGACGAATCGCTGATCAACCTCGGCTGGTGCCAGTTCATGCAGGCGCGCTCCAAGCCTGAGAGCAGTAATCCAGAGAACGGGCCCGAAGCTCGCAAGTTGCTCGAACAAGCCCGCGAGACGCTGACCGACTACATCAAGACGTACCCTCAAGGGGGTTCGATCGACAAAGCGCTCTTCTTCTCCGG
>JBQCEI010000836.1:0-7673 GCA_051960375.1 Aureliella sp.
AAGGAGAAGAGCCCGTCGCCAAGCCGGCTCCCGAAGTGATGCCGCAGCTGGCCGATCTGCCGGAGGGCCAGGTGCTCGTCACGTGTCACGAAGGAATGCCGACGCACGACCGCTGGCTCAACGACGACGAGAGCTTGCCACCGGAGACGATGCGTTGGCATACCGAGAACTTTTTGCTGACGCGCTTGCCGCAGCGCTACGACGATTGGGGCATTCGCGAGAACTGGCAAGCTCCGGTGCTCGTGCGCTTGAGCGGTGAGGCCACGCTCGCTCCCGGCAAACATCGCTTCGTGATGCGCCTCCGCGGGCTGGGCCGCTTGTGGGTCAACGGCCAAGTGATCGCGCGCAGCCAGCCAATGGGCAGCTCGCCCAACGGCGAAGAACCGATGAAGCCCGTGCCGACGCCGCCGCTGCCGGGGCTGCGCATAGCCGAACATGCTCAGCAGGAAATCTTTGGCGAGGCGACGATCGGCGCCGATGGCAAATGCCGTATCGTGCTCGAGACGCTCGTCGGCGGCAAAGCGCTCAAGACCGATCCGGGCGAGACCTGCGTGGCCATCCAAACCGACGATGGCAACATGTTTGTCCTCATGCGCTCGGGCCAGCTCTCGAGCGACGGGGTTGTGGCTCTGACCGATGCAGAAGTCACCCGCGCGATCGCTCGACAAGAAGCGGCCCTGAGCCGCTTCGACGATCAAACGCGGCTCGCCGCATCCCGCAGCCAGGACGCGTTCTGGCAAAAGCGACACGCGGCCGCTCGCCAGTGGGCAAGCGAGCAGTCGCCGATTGCCGTTCCCAACAACGCGCCGCATCCGATCGATGCGTTCCTCGCCGCTAAGATCGAGCGAGCCGTTAGCGAATCATCGAAGTCGCCGGCCGCGGAAGCTGAGAAGTTTCATGCGACCGTGCTGCCGATCCTCCGCGACAATTGTTTCCGCTGCCATGGCGACAAAGAGAACGGTGGTTTGCGATTGACCTCGCGCGAGGCTGCGTTGCTCTCGGGCGACTCCGAATCGCCGGCCATTGTGCCGGGCAAGCCTGAGGAAAGTGAGCTGCTGCGGCGCATCAAAGCCGAAGATCCCGAAGAGCGCATGCCGCCGAGCGCCGCGCCGCTCGCACCCGAGCAGATCGCACTGCTCGAAGCTTGGATTGGTTCGGGGGCTGCGTGGCCCGCTCCGCCGATCGCGCCCGAGATGGTCGCCGCTCCGCCGGTGTTAGATGACGCCGCTTTTCTGCGCCGCGTCTATTTCGATACGGTCGGCGTGCCGCCGAGCGAACAAGAGCTGAAAAAGTTTGTAAGCGATCGAGCATCCGACAAGCGGCAGCGGATCGTCGATCAATTGCTCGACGATCCGCGCTGGGCCGATCACTGGATCAGTTACTGGCAAGATGTTCTGGCCGAGAATCCAACGCTGCTCAATCCGAGCCTCAACACCACCGGACCGTTCCGCTGGTTTCTCTACGATGCCCTGCGCGATGACAAGCCGTTCGATCGCTTGGTGACCGAATTGATCCTGCTCCGCGGCAGTCCGCACGAAGGGGGCAGCGCGGGCTTCGGCATCGCGGCCGACAACGATGCGCCTCTGGCGGCGAAGGGGCAGATCGTCGCCAGCGCGTTTTTGGGAATCGAACTGCAATGCGCCCGCTGCCATGATTCTCCGTATCACAGCACGACGCAGCGCGATCTCTATTCGCTGGCGGCGATGTTCGAGCGCAAGCCGGTCACCGTTCCGAAGACGAGCCGCGTTCCGGCAGCGTTCTTCGAAAAGAAAACCCGTCAGTCGCTGATCAAAGTGACGCTCAAGCTCGACGAACGCGTCGAGCCGAAGTGGCCCTTCGCCGAAGTCACCGGTAGCCCCGATGATGAACAGCTCGCTGCCAGCATACAGCAGCCGAAGGATTCGCGCGAGCGCTTGGCTGCTTTGATCACTTCGCCGCGCAACACGCGCTTCGCGCGCACGATCGTCAATCGCATCTGGCAACAGCTCATCGGCGCGGGGATCGTCGAGCCGGTGCATGACTGGGAGGCGCACGAGCCGAGCCATCCGGAGCTGCTGGACTGGTTGGCTCGCGAGTTCGTCGCGCACGATTACGACATCAAGCACGTCGCGCGGCTGATCTTGACGTCACAGGTTTATCAGCGCGTGCCGACCGGTCAAAACGTGGCGGCGCGTCCCGAGCTGCGATTTTTCGTTGCCCCCGAACGCCGCCGTCTGACCGCCGAACAGATCGTCGATTCGCTCTTTGCGGCGGCTGGGCGTCCGATGCACGTCGAGGAGCTCACTTTCGATCCCGATGGCCGCCGCGCCTCGAGCAATCGCATCAGCCTGGGAGTGCCGCAGCGGGCGTGGATGTTCGCCAGCCTGGCCAATGAACGCGACCGCCCCAGTCTGAGCTTGCCGAAAGCCCGAGCGATCGTCGATATTCTCGAAGCGTTCGGTTGGACGGGGTCGCGCCAAAGCCCGCGCTCCTATCGCGAGAGCGGTCCGAATGTCTTGCAGCCTGGAGTACTGGCCAATAGCGTCGCCTCGGTGCTGCTGACTCGCGCGGTCGAAGGGAGCGGGCTGGCCGAAGCGGCGGTCGCGGCGACTTCGCCCGAGCAGTTGGTCGACAGCATCTTTCAGCGTTATCTCGGCCGATTGCCCAGCGAGTCCGAGCGAGCTCCGCTGGTGAGCGCTCTAGCGGTCGGGTTCGATCAGCGCCTGCTCTCCCCCGGCGAAATCGAACCGCCCCAGCCCCTCGAGCCGCTGCCGCGGGTGACCTGGTCCAACCACTTGCGACCCGAGGCCAACTCGATCGCTCTGGAACTGGAACAACGCGCCCGCCAAGGGCTGCCCCCCGATGGCCGGTTGCGGCCCGAGTGGCGCGAGACGTATGAGGATGTTGTTTGGAGCGTGATTAATTTGCGCGAGTTTGTGTGGATGCCCTAAATGTAACCCGACGCGTAAGCGAGGGACGGGCCGCCACGAACGATAACCTGAACCGATGATTCTCCGCCCCTTCCGAGTGTGGCACTGGCTATGCCAGTGTCTTTTGCTTCGAAGTTAAAGCGTCAGAAGGCTGAGTAAAGCGTTCCAGTGCACAGCCAACTTCGACCGAGAGATGTTGCGAGACAGTTCTCCATTGGAGCGGTGTTTGAGGGCTCGAACCGGTAAACTTCGAAATAAGAGCACTGGCATAGCCAGTGCCACACAGATTGTCAAGGATAATCTTATGCAATTACGGACGCATACGCGCTCCGTCCCTCGCTTACGCGTCGGGTTACACCAACAGGAATATCGACATGCATCGCCGTGAGTTTCTTGCCAGTGCTGCGGCTGCGGCGGCTGTGGCTTCCGTTTCCAGTAGCGCTGCGCCGCGAGCCTTGGCGGCGACGCCGCTGCTCAAGGGGCAAGCCGAGCACGTGATTTCGATTTGGCTCGGCGGCGGCATGGGTGGGATCGATACGTTCGATCCCAAACGCCGCGGCGATCCAGCCAAAAAGCTGGCCGGTTCGTACTACGACAGCGTCGACACGGCGGTGCCCGGCGTGCAAGTATGCGAGCACCTCAAGCAGCTCGCGCCGCTGATGGATCGCGTCACGGCGGTGCGGACGGTCCATCACGACGTGATCGACGAACATGCCGCAGCAACCAATCGCATGCACACCGGCCGGCCGGTCAGCGGCACCGTTGTCTATCCGTCGCTCGGTTCGGTGGTCGCTCATCAGCGCGGCGCGGCGGGGGACGGAGCGCCGGCTTACGTGCTGATCGGCTACCCGAACGTGACGCGCGGTCCCGGCTTTCTCGGCGCGAAGGCGGGTTATCTTTACTTGACCGACACCAGCCAAGGACCGGCGGGACTTTCACGCCCTGAAAACATTTCGGCCGCGCGGCAATCGCGCCGTCAAGGTCTGCTGGCAGAGCTGCGCGGGGCGCAAAGCGAAAGCGAAGATGCCCGCTTGCGCGATTACGACAACGCGATCAGCGAAAGCATCAAGCTGAGCAGCACCGAGTTCATGCGCAGCTTCGCTCTCGACGAAGAACCGGGCGAACTGCGCAACCGCTACGGCGGCGAATTCGGCCAGCGCTGCTTGTTATCGCGGCGGCTGGTCGAGCGCGGTGTGCGGTTCATCGAAGTCTCGCACAACTTGAACTTCCTCAACGGCGCAGGCTGGGACGTGCATAACGGCGGCATCTTGCAGCAGCATGCACTCATCCAAGAACTCGACACGGCCATGAGCGCTCTGATCGTTGACCTCGAAGAGCATCGTTTGCTCGACAAGACGCTGATCATGATCACCACGGAATTCGGCCGGCCGCCCGAGTTCGATTCCGGCGGCGGTCGTGGCCATCAAGGCACAGCATTCACATGCGTGCTGGCCGGCGGCGGATTGAAGCACTGCGGGGCCTACGGCCAGACCGATGAACTCGGCAAGAAAATCGTGGCCGATCCGGTCAGCGTTCCCGACCTGTTCGCCACCGTGCATGCAGCCCTGGAGATCGACTACACCGCCAACCTCTACGACGGCGACCGCCCCGTCCCGGTCACCGACATGGGCCAGCCGATCGCCGCGCTGTTCACATAGAAAAGCCGTTTGAACCACCAAGACACAAAGACACCAAGGAACAGCCGGTTTTATCTTTGTGTCTTAGTGTCTTCGTGGTGAATTTTCTTCTCGGTTTCGAGAATGGCCAGTGTGGTTTGCAGCACCGTGTCGGGGTTGAGCGAGATGCTGTCGATACCTTGCTCGACCAGGAACTGCGCAAACTCGGGATAGTCGCTCGGGGCCTGGCCGCAGATGCCGATCTTGCGACTTCGGGCGCGGCAAGTCGCGATCACTTGAGCGATCATCTTCTTCACCGCCGCGTTACGCTCGTCGAAGATCGGCGCCACGATTTCGCTGTCGCGATCGACCCCGAGGATCAACTGCGTCAGATCGTTCGAGCCGATGCTGAAGCCGTCGAAAATATCGGCGAACTGCTCGGCCAAGAGGACGTTGCTCGGGATCTCGCACATGACGTAGATCTCTAGCCCATTCTTGCCGCGCTCCAGCCCGTGCTTCTTCATCTCCGCCTGCACTTGGAGCCCTTCTTCGACCGTGCGGCAGAAGGGGACCATCAGTTTGAGATTGGTCAGCCCCATTTCGTCGCGGACCTTTTTCACCGCCTGGCATTCCAGGGCAAAACCGGCCTGGTAGCGCGGATGGTAGTAGCGACTGGCGCCGCGGAAACCGAGCATCGGGTTCTCTTCAGCCGGTTCGTACGCCTTGCCGCCGATGAGGTTGCCGTATTCGTTGGTTTTAAAATCGCTCAGCCTGAGAATGACATCCTAGGGATAGAACGCCGCGGCCAGCATGGCGACGCCTAGAGCCAGCTTGTCGACGAAGTACTGCGGCTTGTCAGTGTACTCGCTGGTCAGCTCGGCGATCTGCTGCTTGGCCTGGGCATCGGCGAGCCGTTCGAAGTTCACCAGCGCCAGCGGATGCACTTTGATGTAGGTGTTGATGATGAACTCCATCCGTGCCAATCCCACGCCGTCGTTTGGAATGAACGAAAGCGCGAAAGCCTCTTCGGGATTGGCTAGGTTCATCATCACTTTGGTGCGCGGGCGGCCGAGTTCTTTGAGGCTGCTGCGGCGCACTTCGAACGGCAGTTCCCCCTCATAGATAAACCCAGTGTCACCCTCGGCGCAGCTAACCGTAACCGTTTGGCCGTCCTGCAGCGCTTCGGTGCCGCGCTCGGTGCCGACGATCGCGGGCACGCCCAGTTCGCGGCTGACGATCGCTGCGTGGCAAGTGCGTCCGCCGCGGTTGGTGATGATCGCGCTGGCCTTCTTCATGATCGGTTGCCAGTCGGGATCGGTCTTGTCGGTGACTAGCACTTCGCCTTGTTGGAACTGGCCGATGTGCTGGACGCTCTGGATGACGCGGACTTTTCCCGTGGCGATCTTTTCGCCGACGCTGCGGCCCGAGGCGAGCACTTGGCCGCGCCGTCCGAGATGGTATGTTTCGAGCACGTCGGGATCGCGTCGCGACTGCACCGTTTCGGGCCTCGCTTGCACGATGAACAGCTCGCCGGTGTTTCCGTCCTTGGCCCACTCGAGATCCATCGGCGTCGGCCGGCCGTGCTTGGCGCTGTAATGCTCTTCGACGATCGAGCCCCAGCGGGCCAGCTGGAGCACTTCGTCGTCGCTAAGAGCCAGCCGCTGCCGGTCGGCCGGAGCGACCGGAACGTTCTTGACCATCTTGCTGCCGCCGACGTCGTAGACCAGTTTGAATTCCTTGGTGCCGACGGTCTTCTGCAAGATCGGCCGATGTCCGGTCTTGAGCGTGGGCTTGAAGACGACGTATTCATCGGGCGTCACCGAGCCCTGCACGACGTTTTCGCCCAAGCCATAAGCGGCATTGATCAGCACCGCATCGCGGAATCCCGATTCGGTATCGATCGTGAACATCACTCCCGAGCAAGCCAGGTCGGAGCGCACCATCCGCTGCACGCCGATGCTCAGCGCGATCTTGAAGTGGTCGAAACCTTTGTCGACGCGATAACTGATCGCGCGGTCGGTAAAGAGCGACGCGAAGCAGCGCTTGCAAGTCTCGAGCAGCGACGCCACCCCTTCGACATTGAGATACGTTTCCTGCTGCCCTGCAAAACTCGCGTCGGGCAAGTCTTCCGCCGTGGCCGACGACCGCACCGCCACGTCGGGCGCAACGGGGTTGTCGTTTTGCAGCCGCCGATACGCCGCGGCAATCAACTGCTGCAGATCCTCGGGCAGTGCCGCCCCGCGAATCGCCTCCCGAACCGCATGACCGCGCTGGCTCAAGTTGGCCATATCGCTCGTATCGAGATCGGCTAGCGTCGCATGGATGTAGTTGTCCAGGCCGGCCTGCCGAATGAAGTAGCGATACGCCTCGGCCGTGATCGCAAAACCGTCGGGCACTTTCACTCCCCTGCCGGTCAATTCGCGAACCATCTCGCCGAGCGAAGCATTCTTGCCACCGACCAGCGGGACGTCGTCGATGGTGATCTCGCTGAACCACTTGATGTAAGGGCGCGGTGGTGGGGCTTCGGCGATCTGGTGAGCGGCATGATTAAGCAGAGTCGAGGAATCCATGGATGCGGTTCACTCCCGAGTGGCTGTGCGCAAAACTTGATGCTTGGTGTTAAGCAGGTAACGTGCCGTGGGAACCTCCCCGGCGCGCGCCACAAAATGCAAGGCGCTCCCGGCGGCGTCGTCGGCGACATGCCCCTGCGCGGGCGCGCCTTGGTTCCAAATCCGCACACTGCACGCTTTCGCCTGAAGGAAGGTTTTTACCGCGGAGACGCGGAGGAGCGCGGAGAGAAGAAGGGGGACTTATGTAACCCGACGCGTAAGCGAGGGACGCACCCGCCACAACGGCTCGCCATACGTTTGTTTTCTTTCTGCGGCGACCGATCCAACGCAGCGCGAGCCGAAAGCATGTGCCAGAGCGTGAGGCAGGAGGAAGTTATGCCTTTTCGGCGGGTGCGTCCCTCGCTTACGCGTCGGGTTACAAGAAGACGTGGCGGCCACGCATAGATTTTTTCTATCAATGAAATAGATAAATCGATTTTACTTCGACAGGCCAAGGCCGATAGTATTCTTGCGGCGATCGATGGGGCACGATGGCGCAGGACGTGCCGAGCACTGGGCTGGAGCGGGTGCGGCGGCGG
>JBQCEI010000837.1:0-7547 GCA_051960375.1 Aureliella sp.
TGTGGAAATCGAACACCTCGGAGTCAAGAGTCGCATGTACCGCGAGGGCGACAAGTACATGATCTCGACCGAAGGGCCAGACGGAACGATTCAGGATTTCGAGATCAAGTACGTCTTCGGCGTTGAACCGCTGCAGCAATACATGGTCGAGTTCGGCAGCGGCGAACAGAGCAAGGAGAACGAACTGCCGCGCGTCCAAGTGCTGCGCGTCAGTTGGGATACCGAAAAGAAGCAGTGGTTTCATCTCGATCCACCCGATGTCGACGAACGCCTGGCTCCGGACGACGACCTGCACTGGACCGGTGTGACGCAACGCTGGAACAACATGTGCGCCGAGTGCCACAGCACCAATTTTCAAAAGAACTTCGATGTTAAGGCGCTGAACTATCACTCGACCTTCACCGACATCGACGTGAGCTGCGAAGCGTGCCATGGGCCGGGCAGCAAGCACATCGAAGAGGCTCGCCAGTGGCTGCCCGGTTGGAGCCGCCAGCGCGGCTACGGTTTGGCCAACCTGAAACGTTCGGCCGAAGATCAGATTCAGGCCTGTGCGCCGTGTCACAGTCGCCGCAGCGTGATCGCGGCTGGCTTTCGGGCCGGGGACAATTTCTACGATTACTACGCCGATCAGCTGCTGACCGCCGGGATCTATTATCCCGATGGTCAGGTGCTCGACGAGGATTACATCCACGGCTCGTTTATCCAGAGCAAGATGTATCACAAGGGGATTCGCTGCACCGACTGTCACGATCCGCATACCGCGCGGCTCAAGGCCGACGGCAACCAGGTTTGCACTTCTTGCCATCAGCATCCGCAGGCGAAATACGATTCGGTTGCCCACCACTTTCATAAACCCGGCACGCCCGGCGCTCAGTGCGTCAACTGCCACATGCCGGCGACGACGTACATGGCAGTCGACGAGCGGCACGATCACAGCATCCGCATTCCCCGCCCCGACTTGAGCCTCAAGATCGACACGCCCAACGCCTGCACCGGCTGTCATGTCAATGCGAAGAACGTCGCCGAAGAAAAGCGACCGAAGCTGCCGCTCTATCAAGACTGGATGCAAGCGGCTCGCGATGGCGATGAAGAAGTCAAGAAGGAACTCGAGCGAGCCAACCGCTGGTGCGACGAGGCATGCGATAAGTGGTACGGCGAGATGCGTCGCCGCGACGAGCATTTCGGCGAAGCGATCGCAGCCGGACAGAAGCACGCCCCCGATGCGGTCGAGCGGCTTACCAAGTTGCTCCAAAAGCCTCGGGTGGAAGTGCCCGCGATCGCCCGAGCTACCGCGCTGCAAACGCTTGCGCAAATCGACGCCGCTGCGGCGGGCGAGCTGGCTGCCAAGGCGATTCGCGACGATCATCCGCTGGTGCGCGCGGGCGCATGCGATGCGCTCCCGGGCAATGTGAGCCGTTCGCAAAGCGCCAACCTGCTGGCCGATACGCTCACCGACCCAGTGCGGCTGGTGCGCACGGCGGCTGCCCGCAATCTGCTGCAGTATTCGCAGGCCGAGCTTCCCGCTTCGTGCGCCCCGCGCTTGCGGCAGGCTGTCGACGAACTGGTCGAAGGGGCGATGGTGGACAGCGATCGCTCCGGCGCGCACTTGAACCTGGCGATCATCGCCGAGCAGGAAGGCCGTCAGCAGGCGGCCATCGAGCACTATCGCAACGCCATGCGCGTCGAGCCGAACGTGACCGGCCCCCGGACCAACCTGGCGGCACTGCTCGAACGCAATCTCACCTCGCAGGCCGCTCAGGCCGGCGGAGCGGTCGATCCCGATTCGCCGATCGCTAAAGAGATCAGCGAGCTGCGCGAGGCCGAACTGAAGCTGCTGGCACGCGACGTCAAACTGCTGCCCGAAGCGGCCGCGCTGCAGTACCGCTACGGTTTGGCTCTGTACGCCGACGGTCAAAAAGAAGCGGCGATGGAGCACCTCTTGAAAGCCGCTGAACTGGAGCCCAACAGCTACGATTACGTGCAAGGCGTAACGCTACTATACAAGTCGCTCGAGCGCTGGGACGAAGCGGCCGAGTGGGCTGAGAAGCTCATCCAGCTCGCTCCCGGAGACCCCGTCCCGCAACAGATCCTCAGCGAAATCGAACGCCGCATGCCGTAGGAATCCCTCCGCGCTCTCCGCGTCCTCCGCGGTAAAAAAATTCAAGCTGTAGCGCCGCGCAGCCGATAAGCGATAACGCGAACGAGTCGTTATCGCTGGAATCTGTAGAAGAGCCATGCCGCGCACACCAGCCTCGAAAGCTTTCTGTCAAAGCCTCTTGTGCGTTGAGGTGCCGGTCGTCGTTACCTTGGCCCGGACCAGCATGGCGGTCGAGAAGGTGCTGCGGTTGGTGCCGGGGGTCATGATCCAGTTCGACAAGAGCTGCGACAGCCCGCTGACGGTCGAAGTCGGTGATCAGAAGATCGCCGAAGGAGAAGTCGTCAAAGTCGGCGACAAGTTCGGCTTGCGCGTTAGCAACATCCTGCCACCCGAGGAGCGGTTCATCACGCTCCACGAAGATCGCTCGAGAGGCTGACTCGGTT
Source organism: Aureliella sp. (assembly GCA_051960375.1). GTDB lineage: Bacteria > Planctomycetota > Planctomycetia > Pirellulales > Pirellulaceae > Aureliella. Next base: position 2,542 of record JBQCEI010000837.1, read on the forward strand.
TTTTACCGCGGAGGGCGCGGAGAGGGCGGAGAATCTTACTCGCCTTCGACCGTTGCTCTTTCGATGCGCTCCCGCCAGAACTTGCGAGCGGCAGTGATGTACGGTTCGGCGGCTTGGCGATCGCTCCCCTCGAGCTGAGCCGACGATGTTTCAAGCCATTTAGCAAAGAGCTCGCATGCTTTGCGGCTGATGCGCCGCTGGCCGTCGAACTCGATGTAATACGGAGCGGTCATCGCCAAGCGATACGTCTCATCGAGCTGCGTTACGACGCGAACGATCACCCAGCCGCTTTCGGTGATTTCCAGCGGCGGAATCTTGCCGCCTTGCTTGGCGTATTCATCGAGCCGGGCGTGATAGATCGCTTCGCCGTTGAAGACGACATCGACGTACTCGACCGGGTCGGCAACAGTCAGCGTCAGCGCCACGTCGAGCGTCAGCTTTTGGCCGCTGCGTGACGCAAACACATGCCCGGGCAACTCGCCATTGACGGTAGCTCGCAAGAGCGGCCCGTTGGTGATGAAGCTGCGTCCGGCTCGGAGAGCTTGCCACCACGATTCAGGCGAGTGCGCTGTGCTGGGCTGACTAACGTAGACGCGGTTATAACCAAGCGGCGAGGAAGAGCGGCCTACTCCCGAGCCGGCCGAGGGAGGAATCCGCAATCCCGCTTCGAGCACTTGCCAGTACAGATCTTCCACCAGGCGCCCAGGCCCGCGCTTCCCCTGGAAACGCTCGCGATCGGGATGGTACATGTCGCTGAGCTTGATATCGGTTCGGCCGTCGTGCGTTGCGTGTTCCGAAAGAACTTGAATCGAATCGATGCGGCCGCTGGCAAGCCAGATCGGTGTATCGCGGGCCCAGAGTCGAGCGATCTCGGCATGTTTCGCCGCTTCGCGCTTGGCCATCACCAGCAGCCTGGTCGAGGGAACGCTCGCAGGCACCGGCGCAGGCGGCCGCCAGTGATGCAGCACTAGTCCGCTGCCTGGGCGATCGTCGTAGTAACTGCCGACGTCGCACCATCGCTCCTCGGGCAGTTTTTCCGTATGCGGCTGCGCTTCGGAGGGCTTCGCATCGGGCTGCTCGCCTTGCGGGACGGGCGCAAGGGGCGGCCGCTGGAGGACCGCAGCCATCTGCAAGTCTTCAGCGGGCAGCCATCGGGCGGCTGCGTCAGCCGCAATGGCGCTGAGCAGGTCGCCCGCCAGCCAGCCCTCTTCGGCGAGATTGGCATGCCGCGGCAGCCGCACCGTGTCGGTTCCGTCGCCATCGCGGTCGAGCGTAAAGCCGCCGTTGCTGCCGGCGTACTGCGGGCCGTGCGTGATGCGGAACTCGTAGTTCCCCTGCCTGCCCTTGAAGAAAAACGATCCGTCGACGACGTTCCACGGCATGTGGACCAGCGCCCCGCGCGTCTTGAGCGGCCTGCCTTTGGCATCGCGAAGTTCGACGCGGCACGGGATCGGCTCGCCGGTCTTTTCATCGACGACGTCGATCGTCATCGTGGCCTGGGCCGCCGCCTGCGGAGCGGCTGGCGCAAAGCTTAATGCCCAAGCGGCCAGGACCAGCCCGGCGGCCCGCCAGCGACCGGTCGCTGCCAAAATTGAGAATTGCGGTATCATGCTGTTCATCCTAGTCGCGCCGACCAGGCCGAGCGTGACTCTCGCCGGAGCCGTCGGGCTCTCGGCGGGCCGAGCGGATGGTGTCGTAGCAATTAAACGGTTTGAAACAGCGGTTGACATGGCAGATTGGCGCGAACTGTACCCGTTCTCACCCCACACCTTCACTCCGCCCGAGCCCATTGCTGCCGCGCCAGCCAGTTCTGCTCGCACAGCCAGTTCAGCTGGCCCCGCGAATGCCGCTCACCCAGCCGATGCCCAGCGGCCGCGCATGCACTATGTCGACGAAGGGCAAGGGTCGCAGTGCGTCCTGTGCGTCCATGGCAATCCGACCTGGTCATTCTATTATCGCGAGGTGGTCCAGCAGCAGCGCTCGCGAGCCCGAGTGATCGCGGTCGACCACATCGGCTGTGGCCTGAGCGACAAGCCGCAGGACTATCCGTACAGCCTTAACCAGCACATCGCCAATCTGGTGGCGCTGGTAAAGCATCTCGACCTGCGGCGCATCACGTTGGTCGTGCACGACTGGGGCGGCGCAATCGGGCTCGGCGCAGCGCTCGAAGTGCCCGAGCGCATTGCCGGGCTGGTGATTCTGAATACCGCCGCCTTTCCGCCGCCGTACATGCCGCTGCGGATCGCAGCTTGCCGCGTGCCGCTAGTCGGCAACTGGGCGATGCGGCGCCTCAACGCGTTTGCGCGGGCAGCCCTGCGCATGACGCTCAATCGCTTGCCGCGCTTGCCCGAGAAAGTTGCCGCGGGGCTGATCGCTCCCTACGATTCGTGGCAAAACCGGGTAGGCATCGCTCGCTTCGTGCAAGACATTCCGACCCGTCATGAGCAGCCGACGTGGCAGCGCCTCGAGGCGATCGAAGCGGGACTGCCGCAATTGGACGATCGCCCCGCCGAGCTCGTTTGGGGAATGAAAGATTGGTGCTTCCGCCCCGAATGTCTCGAGCGCTTCGAACGCTTGCTTCCGCACGCTCGCGTCACGCGGCTGGAAGATGTCGGACACTACATCATGGAAGAAGCCAGCCCTGAAGTGAACGCGGCAATCACGAGATGTTTGGAGGCGCAGAACCGGTGAGCGGCTCGGGCCTCAAACGCTGGATGTCGGCCAAGTGGTCGATCGGCCAATTGGCTGCCATGGCTTGCATGCTCGAGGCTTCGGCGCCGAAGGCTGGCAACGTGCACCCGGCCGCGGCGTTTGCCGACATGGATTTCACTGACTTTCTGCTCAGCGGCCTGGCCATCGCACCGACGTTTGATGCCGCCGAGCAAAAGAGTGTCGGCCAGTTGGTGCTCGAAGCGGTTCAAGCGACGCGCGACCGCTTAGAGCTGAACACGAATCTCGGCACGCTACTGCTGCTGGCTCCACTGGCTAAAGGGCTCGTGCGTTGGCAAGCTGAACATCCGGGCCGCCCAACCGCTGAGCAATTGCAAAGCTGTGTTCGAGCAGTCTTGGAAGATCTCGACGCTCGTGACTCAGAGCAAATCTATGCCGCCATCCGTTTGGCGAAGCCGGGCGGACTTGGGCGAGCCGAGACGCACGATCTATCGCAGGCGCCGCCAGCCGACCTGCGCCGGGCGATGGCGGTTGTTGCCAACGTGGATGCCGTTGCTCGTCAGTACGTGAGCGGCTTTGACGATGTGTGCGGCCCGCTCGCGGGCTGGCTGCGAGGTGGCTTGGCTCGCGGGCTAGATGTTGGGCAAGCGACGGTGGAAACGCAGCTCCGCTGGCTGGCCCATGAGTGCGATGGTTTGATCGTCCGCAAAGTGGGCCAAGAGCTGGCCGAAGAGGCTCACGGGCTAGCCGGCATCGCGCTCGATCAGTGGCTCGAGATTGGTGGGCCTGGACCGCACTGGCAAACGCTCGATGCGTTCCTGCGTGCCGACGGGCATCGCCGCAATCCTGGCACGACCGCCGATTTGATTGCGGCGGCGCTGTTTGTGCTGCTGGCGACCGAGTCTGGTTTTAACGCAGAGACGCAGAGATGAAGACGCAGAGAACGCAGAGGAGAGAAGGCAGATGAGTGATGCGAAACCCGTTTTTAAAGTGTTGTTGCAGAAAGAGCAGCTGGTGTTCAGCGCGGCGCATTTCATCACCTTTGCGGGCGATATTTGCGAGTGCCTGCATGGTCACAACTACGGCGTCCGCGCCGAGGTGGTCGGACCGCTCGATGAGAACCGCTATGTGATCGACTTTATCGCCTTTCGCGATCGCCTGGCAGAAATTGTCAAGCGGCTGGATCACCACATGCTTTTGCCGACGACCCACCCGCTGATTCGCGTCGTCGCCGATGACCGAGAAGTGACGGTCACCTTCGGCGAGAAACGCTGGATCTTTCCGCGAGAGGATTGCGTCTTGTTGCCTGTCGCCAACACGACTGCCGAAGAGATCGCCGCCTACATCGCGACCGAGCTGAGAGACATGTTGCGGCCGAGCGTCGGCGATCGCATCGCATCGCTCGAAGTCGGCGTCGATGAAAATCACGGGCAGTGGGGCACGTGCAAGATTGCGTGGTGAGCTGGGGAGGAACCGTCCCTTTTTACCGCGGAGGACGCGGAGGACGCAGAGAGCGCGGAGCAGATTCGCTGGTTCCGTTGAGGGTGTCGGGCAGAATATAATTAACGGCTCTGTCACTACTCCACGACCCACGAATGACAAAGCCATCTAATGTTGCGTTTAACTTTTCCAGCGGCGCTCGTTCGGTTTCTGCAGCGATTGGCGATGGTCGCCATTGCGGTAGCCTGCTGGTCGAGTACCCAGGTAGTGGCCCTGTGCCAGGCGGTTCCCGAGCTGCCGCGGCTCGACTATTACATCGCCCGCGATCTGTATGACGCTGGAAATATCGGCGAGGCGACCGAGGGCTTTCGCAACGCGATCAATCGCAGCCATCAGGTCGGCCAGCAGCGCTGGATCGACAGCGTGCCGCCGCTGGTGATGCTGGGCGAGTGTTATTATCAGCAAGGAGCGATCGCGCAGGCGCTCGAGCAATACGATGCGGCGTTGATGTTGGTTCTAGCTTATCCGTCCTGGGCCGAAAACATGCGCGCCCCCGAGCCGCAGCCTATAAGCACTTCGGAACTGAAGGGGATCAACTGGGCAAAGCTCGCTCGGCGAACGCAGCTCGTCCACGCGCCCAACGTAGTGCTCGTACCATTGGAGGCGGCCAAGGTGGCCGGACAGCCCGGCTCGCCGGCTGCCGCCGCGCCGATCATGCGGCTGGATGTTCCCGAGGTGATTCGCGGCCTGGCAATTGCCTTGCAGCGACGCACTCAGCTGCTCGGACCGCTGGGCCGCTACTCGCCCGTTTCGGCGCCGGCCGTCCAGCTCTTTGCCAAGCCACCGCAGAGCAGCACGCCATGGGTACAAGCCTCTTGGCGCGTTCTGCACGGGTT
>JBQCEI010000838.1:0-11319 GCA_051960375.1 Aureliella sp.
TTTTATACAAGGGGCCCCCCCCCGGTGTTTTGGCGCTGTCTTTTTTGTGGTGGTGTCGCCTCTTCTTATCCTTTACGCACATTGTTTGGCTTTCCCCACCCACAAGACACTGAAAAGGCATCTCTACCTCGGGCTGGCGCCGGCTGGCGCCCGAGGCTATCGCAGGTGATCGCTTCGCGATCGCAATCGTTCCGCGAGATGCTCAGCCATCCCAGCCGGTGGGACTGGGCTAAGGAATGCCGGGCCTTTGGCCCTAACCTTCTTCCTCACGGTCCCATCGCCGGGAACATGTCGCGGGCCATTTGGATGCCGGCGGGGCCGACCAGGACGACGAAGATACCGGGGAAGATGAAGAGCACGAGCGGGAAGATCAGTTTCACGGCCGTCTTGGCGGCCTTCTCTTCGGCGATCTGTTGGCGGCGGACGCGCATCGAATCGCTCTGTACGCGCAGGGCCGTCGCGATGCTCGAGCCGAATTTGTCGGCTTGGATGAGAATCGAAGCCAGGGCTCGCAGATCGTCCACTCCGGTGCGAGCGCCCAGGTCCTGCAAAACCTGATTGCGAGCTCGGCCCATCTGCAACTGGAAATTGCACATGCCAAATTCTTCGGCGATGATGCGATAGCTCTTCTTCATCTCGTCAGCCACCTTCCGCATCGCCTGATCCAGACCCAGACCGGCTTCCACGCAGACGACCATCAAGTCGAGCGCGTCGGGCAAGCCCAGGAAGATCTGTTGCTTGCGGCGCCGCCCGAGCGCCTTGAGCACGATCGAGGGCGCAAACAGCCCCAGGCCGGCCGTGATGATCGTCCACAACAGACCGCTGTAGGTGAACCCGTGATAAGCCAGCGAGCCAGCGCCACCGCCCAGCAAGAAGAGCAGTGCCGAGAGCGTGCGGACAGCGGTGAAGACCACCGTCGCATGTTCGCTGCGAAAACCGGCTTCGACTAAGTCTTTGCGAAGCCTGCCGAGCTCTGCTTCAGTCTTCGGCGCCAGCGGCGCAGCCAGCGTGGGCGAAGCTTTGGCGAGCACGCGCGCGAAAGCTTCAGTCTTTTTCTCGTCGCGCGATGCATCGCGCAGGCGGCGCGGATCGCTCAGCATCTCCAGTCGCGATTCGGCTCTGCCGCTGCGAGCGGCCCACATATCCATGAGGAACCAGACGACCGCGCCGATGCCGACGAAGGTTACCAGCGGAACGAGAAGTTGTAGCGACATACGAGTACCTGGAGGGTTCGACTGGATCTGTGAGAGACTAGACCTTGAAGGTGACTAGACCTTGATGGTGATGATCTTGCGGATGACGAGCGCACCGATGAACTGCATCACCAGCGCACCGGCCAGCAACTGCCGACCGGTCGGATCGCGGAACAAGACCATGCAGTATTCGTAGTTCAGCTTGTACATCACCGCGAACAGCGCCGGCGGCAAGGCTAACAGCACGATTCCCGACAGCCGTCCTTCACCGGTCAGTGCGTTGATCGTGCCGGCCAGTTTGAAGCGTTCGCGGATAAGCTTGCCGATCTTGTCGAGAATCTCAGCCAGGTCACCGCCCGTCTGCCGCTGCAGCAACACAGCGGTCGCAAAGAACCGCAAGTCCATGTTCGGCACGCGGACGGTCATCGATTCGAGCGCCTCTTCGAGCGAAATGCCGAGGTTCTGTTCCTCGAACGCCTGACCGAATTCCTTCGAGATCGGATCCTGCATTTCCGAGGCGATCAGGCCGAAGCCCGAGGCGAGCGAGTGACCGGCTCGGAGCGAACGGCTGAGCAGCTCGAGAGCCTCGGGCAGTTGCTTGCTGAACATCTTGACCCGTTTGCTGCGGCGGAGCAGTAACCAGAACAAGGGAATCACGCCGGTGCCGGCAGCGAAGAACGGCATCAGGTATTTAGGCGTCGGCGTAAACACGCAGACGCTCGCACCGGCTGCTGCGGCCACGACGCAGATCGTCAGGAACTTCGAACCCGACATCCGCACGTCGGCCTGTTCCATCAAGTGCTTGATGTTGCCGATCTTGGCCAGCAGTTCGTCAGCCATGCCGCGCGTGTCATCCAGCGGGCCGGCCAGCAGAGCAGGGCGGTCGGGCTTCGCTTTTTCCTTGCCCTTCAGCCCCGTGAGCGTATGGAGCCGATCCTCCGCAGCGCTTTCTTCGGCGCCGCTGCGGAGTGTGATCGCGATGCCGCCGACAAGCGCGGCAACGCCAACGCCCACGGCGATCATGATAATGAGAGTCATCATTGGTCAGGTCTCTGGCCAGCGGCGTCTTTAGGATAAGAAAGAGAGGAACGTGCGATGCAAGGAGTTTTATCGCAAAGCGCTACGCCGGCATGATCACCCGCTGACGGAACGCGCTGGCAGGCAGTCGAACACCGGCGGATTCCAGGCGGTGCATGAAGTTGGGCCGCACGCCCGTGCACTCGAAATGGCCGAACGCCTTGCCGCTTTCGTCGATGCCTTCTTGCTGGTAGCGATAGATGTCTTGCATCACGACCGTGTCCTGCTCCATGCCGACGATCTCGGTGATGTGCGTGACGCGGCGCGGACCGCCTTGCAAGCGGTTGGCCTGAACGATGACGTTCACCGCGCTCGAGATTTGCTGACGAATCGCTTTGATGGGTAGTTCAAAGCCCGACATCATCACCATCGTTTCCAAACGGGCCACGCCGTCGCGCGGGTTGTTGGCGTGGATCGTGGTCAGCGAGCCGTCGTGGCCGGTGTTCATCGCTTGCAGCATGTCGAGCGTCTCGCCACCACGACATTCACCGATGATGATCCGCTCAGGACGCATACGCAGCGCGTTTTTCACCAGGTCGGTTGCGCTCACGGCCCCGTTGCCTTCGATGTTGGCTGGTCGCGTTTCCAGCCGCACGACGTGGTCCTGCTGCAATTGCAATTCGGCGGCGTCTTCGATCGTGACGATGCGCTGATCGTTCTGAATGAAGCTGCTGAGCGTATTGAGCAGCGTTGTTTTACCTGAGCCGGTACCGCCGCAAATGATCATGTTCAGACGAGCCTTGATGCAGCCCTCGAGCAGCATCACCATCTCAGGTGTAAAGGCTTTGTAGTTGAGCAGGTCTTCGAGTTTGAGCGGATTGGAGCCGAAGCGGCGAATCGAGACGGCCGCTCCATCGAGCGCCAACGGTGGAATGATCGCGTTGACGCGCGAGCCATCCTCGAGGCGCGCATCGACCATCGGGCTGGTTTCGTCGACGCGGCGACCGACCTTCGAAACGATGCGATCGATGATCTGCATCAAGTGCGTGTTGTCGCGGAATTCGACGTCGGTCTTTTCCAACCGGCCACGGCGTTCCACGTAAATGTTCTTCGGGCCGTTGATCAGAATATCGCTGATCGCCGTGTCCTTGAGCAGCAGCTCGAGCGGTCCCAGGCCGAACGTTTCGTCGAGCACTTCTTCGATCAGCCGGTCGCGCTCGCTGCGGTTGATCAGCGTGTTCTCAGCATCGCACAGGTGCTCGACGACCATGCGGATTTCGCGCCTGAGCACGTCACCCTTCATGTCGCCTATGCGGCTGAGGTCGAGTTTGTCGACCAGTTTCGTGTGGATGCGACGCTTTGTTTGCTCAAACTCTTCGGCTTTGGACTGCTCGGGACCACGCAGAGGTTGATTCAAAGTTTTCATCGTTGCACTGGCCTTTGAGTGAATGTTCCTCGCAGGCTCGGTGCGGGGGAAAAGCGCCGGTTACTTTTCGGCCGGCGACTCTTTCGGCGAGCCTGCTGAAACTTTCTGGAAACGGTGTTCTCGGTAAATTCGGGCCGTCCGGCCCATGTAGTCTTTGCCTGCCAAGGCGATGGAGCTGTCCAGCGCCCTCACAGCTTTCTCAGTTTCTCCGATCGAATCGTAGTAGATTCCCACATAGAGAAATCCGTAAAACATCGCCATTTTTCTCTCATCCCCCTCCTTAGTATTTGCCTTGGCCGCTACGAGCACTTCGTCCGGCGCAAGCGCTCCGCGCAGCATCTTCAGCACAGCCATCATTGGCGGGCGCGAGTCGCCCCGGCTGGGAATGATGGCTGCCTCTGCGGCCGCTTCCCCCTTCGTCTTGGCGACGCACAGGAAGTACCAGGCGGAGTTCTCGACATCGTCCGGATTGACTTCGTGATGGATGCGGAACTGCTCGGCTCCTTCCGCGAATTTGCCCGCGCAGCCCAGGGCCACGCCGCGCTGCCAGTTGTGCGGGGCGAGGTTCGGGTCGAGCTGGTTGGCGCGGTCGAAGCACGACAGCGACTGGTCGAGCTTGCCCGAGAGGAACAGGATCTCGCCGGCACGCTGCTGCACGCTGGCGTGTTCTCGGTCGGCTGCACTCGCTTGGGTGGCCAGCTTGGCCGCTTGCTCGAGCTGCTCGGCACGCAGGGCGCTGTCGGCTTGTCGCAGCAGCCCGCTAGCCTGGGCCAGCGCGGCCTCATCGGCTCGGCACGCACCGACCGAGAGCGCGAGGGCTAGGATGAGCGTGCCGGGCATGAGGATTCGCGCCAGCGGCGCTCGCACCACATTGGTCGGCGCAGACGGAGTGGCCAGCTCGGCCATTGTCGGAATCGAGTAATCGCGGTATCGTGCCCGGTTTGACATGCTGGGAATTCGCTTTCTGCAAAGAAGTGGCTTTAAGGGGGATCAGTGGATGAGTGATACGATCCTGATCCGCGGGGGACGCGTAGTTCTACCAAATGCGGTGGTCGAAACCAATCTTTTGCTGCGCTCGGGCAAGATCGTTGCCATCGATGCCGATGCGCACAGCGCTGCTGATGAAGTGATCGAAGCTCGGGATCTAGTCGTCATGCCAGGCGTGGTCGATGACCAGGTTCACTTCCGCGAGCCCGGGCTGACGCACAAAGAGGACCTCTCGACAGGAAGCGCCGCTTGCGCTGCTGGCGGCGTGACGACGTATCTCGAGATGCCCAACACGAATCCGCCGGCCGTCGACCGCGAAACGCTCGGCTGGAAGTACGCACGAGCTGCCGAAGTGTCGCATGTGAACTTCGGCTTTTACATCGGCGCCACCGAGGACAACCGCGACGAGCTCGCGGCGGTGGAAAACGTGCCGGGGATTAAGATCTTCATCGGGTCGAGCACCGGCAGTCTGCTGGTGGATAGCCAAGCCGCCCTCGAGCGCATCTTTGCCGGTACTCGCCTGCCGATCTGCGCCCACTGCGAAGACGAAGCGACGGTGCGGAGCAACAAAGTGCGGCTGGGCGATTCGCTCACCTTGGAAGATCACTCGCGCATTCGCAACGTCGAAGCTGCCGTGATCGCCACCAGCCGCGCGATCGACTTGGCGCGGGCCTACGACCATCGCTTTCATGTGCTGCACGTCAGCACGGCTGCGGAGCTGCCGCTGCTCGCCAATCCCGCTCCGCTGATCACCGCCGAAGTCTGCCCGCATCACTTGTTCTTTTCGACCGACGACTACGCACGGCTCGGGTCGCTTGTGCAAATGAACCCGTCGGTGAAGTCGCCCGCCGATTGCAAGGCTCTGTGGCGGGCGCTAGTGAGCGATCGCATTCAAGTCGTCGCAACCGACCATGCACCCCACACGCTCGAAGAGAAGGCTCGGCCCTATCCGCAATCGCCGAGCGGCTTGCCGGCCGTCGAGAACAGTTTGGCGTTGATGCTCAATCAGGTGAGCCAAGGCCTGTGTCGGCTCGAGCAAGTGGCCCACTGGATGAGCGATGCACCGGCGCGCGTCTGGGGACTGGTCGGCAAAGGTCGCATCGAAGTGGGCTACGATGCCGACCTGGTCTTGGTCGACATGAACAAGCGGCGGATGATTGCCAACGAGGAGCAGTTCACCAAGAGCCGCTGGAGCCCCTGGGCCGGAGAGACGCTCACCGGCTGGCCCGTGCGGACGCTAATCGCCGGACGCACCACTTTCCAAGAAGGAAAGCTCGTCGAAGGCGTTCGCGGCACGCGTGTTCGCTGCGATCATGCTCGCGGCGGTTACTGGAAGACCACCGACGGCATCGGCGTCTAAGAAGGTTTTACCGCGGAGGCCCGTGTGGCACTGGCTATGCCAGTGTCCTCTTCTTCGAAGTTGGTGGGCCTCATAAACAGATTGCTCTTTACGTGCGCGATATCGGCCAGCCTTTCAGCCATTGGAGCATTTTAGTTTAGCCTCTTGCTTTACAACTTCGGCTGGGAAGACACTGGCATAGCCAGTGCCACACAGAGCGCGGTAAAAAACGCATTAAGCCAGAGTGAACTTCGGCAGCTCGACGATCTTGCCGCCTTGTTCGGTCGACTGGTGGGCGCAAATGCCGACGCAGGTCCAGTTGGCCGACTGGACAGCGTTAGGCCATGGGTCGCGGTTGTCGCGCAGGGCGCTGACGAATTCGTTGACCAGGTGCGGATGCGAGCCGCCGTGTCCGCCCCCTTGGATAAAGGAGAGATGTTCGGCGTCTTGAATCGAGCGGGTGAACATCTGAATTTCCTTAGGGAGCAAGTGGGCAAAGTCGGGGACTTCCACTTTGCTCGGAATCTCATGCTCGGGCTTCTTGGCCGTGTGAATCACGTGCGGCTCGCCTTCGACGAGCGACCACTCGAAGCTCTTCTTCGTGCCGTACACGTCGAAGCTCTCGCGGTACTGCCGCGCGGTATCGAATAAGAATCGCCAGATGTGAGCCGCGATGTCCGAGTCCTTGATCTTGATGTGGCAAGACTCGACGGCGTACTTGTTGCCCGACTTCTTCGCGAGATCTTCGCGGATCGTTCCCGAGCCGAAGCAACTGACGTATTCGGCGCGACCGTTGACCAGGCCGAGAACCGGGCTGACGACGTGCGTGGCGTAATGCATCGGGATCATGTGCTGCCAGTACTCGGGCCAGCCGTCCATGTCTTGCGGATGCGAAGCGGCCATGTACTGGATCTTGCCCAGTTCGCCCTTTTCGTACATTTGCTTGATGAACAGAAACTCGCGGCTGTAGACGACCGTCTCGGCCATCATGTATTTCAGCCCGGTGTCCTGGACGAGCTGGCAGATCTTTTCGCACTCTTCGATCGACGTCGACATCGGCACGGTGCACATGACATGCTTGCCGGCCTTGAGCGCTTCGATCGACATCCAGCCGTGGTCGGGAATCGGCGAGTTGATGTGCACAAAGTCAATCGCCGGATCGGCTAGCACCTGTTCGAACTTGGTATAGCGCTTGCCAATGTTGAAGCGATCGCCGACTTCATTGAGGTCCTTTTAGTTGCGGCGGAAAATGGCCTCGACGGTCGCGCCCGGATGGCGCTGGTAGATCGGAATGAACTCGGCACCAAACCCCAGCCCCACCATCGCGACTCTGACTTTGTCACTCATGTTGCAAATCTTCTCCAAGCGAAGTTCCGATTAGGTTTTCCGAGGAAATAAGTATAGGAATCGATTATCAGCCGTAGGGCGTTAGCCCGCGATTGGCTGCTTCCTTCGTGGCTTAGTGTCTTTGTGGTTGTCTCGAAGGCGGCTTGTATCGGCTTTAGCCCATCTTCCAGCCGTCAGGCAGAGCTGCGTCTTTGACCAGGATCGGAATGCCGTCGCGGATTTCGCACGGTTGCCAATCGTCGCTGTCCTGCACGCCGCTGGTGTTCTCGATCGTGACGTTGGCGCCGACGCGGCAGTTCTTATCCAGGATAGCGCCGGCGATCGTCGAACCGTCGCCGATGCCCACGGGCGGCCGTCCGAGCTTGGCATTATGCGCGGTATCCTCGGCCGTTTCGTAGTAGTCGGCTCCCATCAGGATGCTGTCGCGAATCGTCACTCCTTCGCCGATCGTGCATCGCAGGCCGATGACGCTGTTCTCAATAACGGTCCCTTTGCCGATGCGGCAGCCGTCGGCAATCAAGCTGTTGCGGACCGTCGCTCCCGACATCAGCGATGGCGGCAGGAAGCGAGCTCGCGAGTACACCGGCGCAGCGGGACAGACCAGATCGAACGGCGGATTCGGATTGGCCAGGCTCAAGTTCGCTTCGTAGAAAGCGCGGATCGTTCCGATGTCTTCCCAGTAGTCATCGAACAAGTGCACTTGCACGCGCCGCGAGCGAATCGCGGCCGGGAAGACTTCCTTGCCGAAGTCTTCGTAGTTGGTCTTCTCCAGAATCTCGAACAGCAAATCGCGATCGAAGATGTAGAGCCCCATGCTCGCGAGGCAATCGCGGCCGCGCGATTCGATGCCCTGGGCGTCGATCCATTCGGGCGGCGTGCGGACCATGTCGACTTCTGCATCGGTCTTCGGCTTCTCCAAAAAGCCCGTGACCCGACCGGTCTCATCGCAGCGCATTACGCCGAGGCCCGAGACCAGTTTGCGCTCGACCGGAATCGCGGCGATCGTCACGTCGGCTTTGTTCTCCAGGTGAGTCCGCATCATGTCCATGTAGTCCATGCGGTACAGTTGGTCGCCTGAGAGGATCAGCACATATTTGAGATTCTGCTCGTCGAGATGCCGCAGGTTTTTGCGCACGGCGTCGGCGGTGCCTTGATACCAATCAGTCCCGCCTTCATCCATTGTCTGCTGAGCGGCCAGCAATTCGACGAAACCGCCGCTGAAGTTATCGAAGCGGTAGGTTTGGCGAATGTGGCGATGGAGCGACACCGAGAGAAACTGCGTCAGCACGAAGATGCGGTTGATGTTGCTGTTGATGCAGTTGGAGATCGGAATATCGATCAAGCGGTATTTGCCCGCCAGCGGCACCGCCGGCTTGGCTCGGATTTTCGTCAGCGGCGACAAACGCGTTCCTCGTCCACCACCCAGGATCAGTGCAATCATCGAACGTGGATCAATGTCGAGCATTTTCGTCAACTTCCGAAGTGGGATGTGTGAAGTGGTTTCGATCGAGGCCGGGAACCAGACGATTGCGATAAGGGCGCGGCGCCTGCACGAACGACTTGCGGTCCTTCATGCTGGGTCGAGCGACGCTGGGCGGCGGCCGTCTGAGCGACTGAGCTATTTCCCGCGGCCGTGGGTCGCCGTGGCCGATGGGTTGCATCGGTCGGCATGCGGTCACCCTGCCGCACAACCCGCACCCTGCCGCATGACACGTCGGGATTATAGCCGGTTTCAGCCCCCGCAAAACGCCCGCTCCAGAGGTTTCATATTTAACCCAAACGCCAGTCGAGTCCGAGATCGAGATTAATGGCTGAATGGGTCAGTGCGCCCAGGCTGATGCGATCGACGCCCGTCTCGGCAATCGCGCGCAAAGTCGCCAAAGTCACACCACCGCTCGCCTCCAACTCGACCGCCCGATTCTGCGCATTGCGCAGACTCACCGCTCGGCTAAGCAGATTGGGTGCCATGTTATCGAGCAGCACGATGTCGGGGCTGGCCGTCAGCGCATCTTCGAGCATCTCGAGCGTGTCGACTTCGACCTCGATGATCGCCTCGCGCGGCGCATCGCTCTGCGAGAGCAGAAACTGCCGCGCGAGCTTCACCGCCTCGCTGGGGCTGAGCAGCTGGCCATTGATGTGCGCGTAACATGCCAGATGATTGTCTTTGATCAACACCGCTTCGCTGAGACTGCCGCGATGGTTGTGTCCGCCGCCGCAGCGGACGGCGTATTTTTCCAGGTGCCGCCAACCGGGGGTCGTCTTGCGAGTGTCGTAAATGCGGACCGGCAGATCGGCGACCAGGGCGACGTGCTGTTGGGTCCAAGTCGCGATGCCACACAGGCGTCCCAGAAAATTCAGAATCGTGCGCTCGCAGGTCAGCACATCGCGGGCGCTGCCTCGCAGCGTCGCCACGGGCTGTCGCGGAGCAAAGGCATCGCCGTCGCTGATCAGCTTCTCGACGGTGATCGAGGCCTGCAGGCAATCGACAATCCACTCGATCAGATCGATCCCAGCCGCGACGCCGGCCACGCGCGGAACGAGGTCGGCCGTCGCCGGCAGTTGCTCGGGAACGATCGCCATGGTCGTCAGGTCGTAGCCACGCCCGAGATCCTCGCGGATGGCTAGTCGCGTCAGCTGTTCCAGACTGTCTCGCAAGAAGGCATCTCGCTCCTGCTGTTTGTAATCACGCATCGAATTACCTGCCTACTTCCCAACCCAAGGCTGTTAGCTTGTATTGACTGACTCTCGCGCGTCTCAGGCTCGCTTTTACCGCAGACGGCCGCGGTTTCGTCGGCTGCCGAACACAGGCTCACCAAATTACCGTACTGCCCACCGCTGGTCGATGCGCCTACAATGAGGGTGCGTGTGGATTTCATCGACTGCTTTCAATTGATGGATGCAAGTGGGGCAGCGCGGCTATGGGGCAGCGTAGGGATACGGGCGTTGCGCGCCATGCGGGCGGCTGGATCGTTCTCGGGGGCGGCCTGCTGGCGATATGCCTCGTCGGCGCCTGGACGAGCGAGCCGATCTCGGTCCCCGATGCTCCTGTCTCTGGCGTTTCTGGACCTGATGCTTCGGTGCTGGGTGCATCTGAGATTGACCAGTCGGAGATTGCTGCTTCTGACCAAGGCGATCGGCAGGGCGAAAGCGACGCGGCTGGTTCGCGCGTGCAGCCCGGCTTTCCTAAGCTCCGCGTCGATATCAACCAGGCCGACGAAGCCGAGCTGAGCTGCATCGAAGGAATCGGGCCGGCCCTTGCGCACCGCATCGTCGAGCACCGCCAGCACCACGGCCAGTTTCGCTCGATGGCCCAGGTCGACGACGTGCCGGGCGTTGGACCTCAACTGATTGCCCGCTTGCGTCGGTCGATACAGCCCTTGCCTGAAACGCTCGAAGTGCCCGCGCCGGCTGGGCCCAAAAACGACTCCGACAACGACTCTGAAATTGCCGCCAGTGACCCGGCTCGACTGGTCCGGCGGAATGTCAAGCTACCCATAAACGAATCACCTGAATGATCAGCCCCAATACGACCGAAGCCGAATTTCATCTGGCCAACAAGTTTCCGCCGGCGGGCGACCAGCCGCGGGCGATAGAAGCCCTGGTGCGCGGTCTGAAGAATGGCACCAAGCATCAAGTGCTGATGGGCGTCACCGGCTCGGGCAAGACGTTCACGATGGCCAACGTCATTCAAGCCGTGCAGCGGCCGACGTTGGTGCTCAGCCACAACAAGACGCTTGCTGCGCAGTTGTATTCCGAGTTCCGCGACTTCTTTCCGCATAACGCGGTCCATTACTTCGTCAGCTACTACGACTACTACCAGCCCGAAGCCTACATCCCGCAGCGCGACGTCTACATCGAAAAGGATGCGTCGATCAACGAAGAGATCGATCGCTTGCGCCTGGCCGCCACCAGCGCGCTGGTCAGCCGCCGAGACGTGGTTATCGTCGCGAGCGTCTCCAGCATCTACGGCTTGGGTAGTCCCGAAGACTACCGCAATATGGTCGTCCACC
>JBQCEI010000839.1:0-8048 GCA_051960375.1 Aureliella sp.
TGCCTCTTTCGGCTCACGCCGCTTCCGAGAGATGATGCCGCGAGCCTCGCTGATCGAGATGTTGTGCTTCTTGGCGTACTCTTCCGCCTCTGCCCAAGCTCTCTTGGGTCCGCTGCCCTGCGGTCCAGGCTTCTTTTTCGCACCAACTTCGCCCCGCGCGGCGGCAGCCGGGACTGCTTGCACCTCTCCAGGCCGCGAGTCGACGACCCCCGACTTGACTGCTTCGAGCAACTCGCTCAGCGTGTCGCATGTCACCGGTATGCCCTGCACACTGAACTGGTACGGCATTCTGACCTCCGAAATGGGGTGCGAAACAGATTTCGACGAGAAATTATAGGCCAGATCGTCGCGTCAAGGGGCAAAAACTTCTAAAAAACTAGCCAGTGCCTAGTTTTCATGACCAAAACTTGCGGATTGGCACTCTTAGTCTTGTAGCAGGACTCTTTGTCCGCACTGACCAGAGTGACACCATGCCGAACACCGAGCTCGTACCAGCCGACGACCCCAACCGATGTACCGGGAGCATTCCTTCGGGACAATGCACATCACGGTCTCTGCCTGGGACAGACAAATGTGCGGCGCACGGCGGGACGCGGGCATCCAATTCTTACCAGCGGCGACAATATCTGATCACCGAGGCGCGGGCACAGCAGCGTGTAAATGAACTAGCCTCGCACGAAGCCATCTACAGCCTGCGCGACGAGATTGCGATCACGAGGCTGCTCGTGCAAGAGCAACTCGACAAGCGTGATGCCGAAGCGATGCTCGCGGTCCCTGCCCTGGTGCAGCTCTTCACTGTCCTTGAGAAGCTCATCAAGACCTCGTCGAACATCGAGGTCAAGCTTGGCAACATGCTGAGCAAAGACACGTTGATGCGTGTCGCATCGCAGATCATTGAGATCATCAACGACGAGCTCAAGGACCTCCCCGATTACGAAGAGCGAGTCGACCAAATCACGATGCGGATCGCCGCAGAGGTCAGTGCGTCGAAGAACCAAGATCCAGACAACGAACAAGAATAGCACCGGCTGCAACCAATTTACGAAGGTGATCAGCATGAAGAAGTTTCTCGCATCGCACTGGCCGACCATCGCCCTCAACGGAGTGATGATCGCGGCCGGCGTCGGCGTCTATCTACAGAACAACGAGATCGTCGCGCAGAACCCTGACGCTGTCGCACTGATCGGCTCGATCGTCGCAGCGCTCAACGTCATCTTGCGATTGTTTGGCATGCCGGTACCTCAGCCGCCCGCCAAGCAATAGTCCAGCAACACATCCCCAAACGAACACAGACAGCCGGGTGCCTAACTGCCCCGGCTGTTTGCATGTCGGAGCCAAGAAACACGCCATGAAACACTTCGCTAATGTTGCGTCGGTGATGCTGGTAGCAGTCATCGCCTTGTCCCTCTTCAGTGCAGCCAAAGTCTACGAACGAAAGACACTCGCCTCGCAGGATGGCATCGAGTACAACTCGGTGAACGTTGTTGACCACCTCGCTGTCATGCAGCAGGCGGCTCCTCAGGCTGTTCCCGAAGGCGTTGCCAAGATCGAGATCAAGTCGCCCGAGCATGCTCCTGTCGGCACGCTCGTCGAGATCGACGCATCAAGCTCGATCGCTCAAAGCATCAAGTGGCACATTTCGCCCGCCGACCAGTGGCGGGTTGTAGACGACGGCCGCAAAGTCTATGTCACCAGCGGACAGCCACAGGATCTGACCATCACCGTCGCTGCAGCGCTCGACGGCACCGTCGACTTGAAGGTTCTCAATCTCACGTTCGAAAGGCCTGCCCCGGCGCCCACGCCCGAGCCTGTCAAACCGCTCTCAGCATTCGCCAAAGAGCTGATTGACCATGTGGCCCATGTGCCGGAGTCGGAAGCGAAACGGACGAAGCTGGTGGCCCTGGCGAGCAACTTCGAGACTGTCGCCAACCTCATCTCCACTAACATCCTGAAGTCGCCAGAAGACGTTATCGCTGCAACAGCCAAGTTGAACAAGGAAACCATCGGCAGCGACGAAGCCGCGTGGCAGTTTGTGAAATCGGCGATTCAGGCCGAGCTCAACAAGCGCGCTGAAGCTGGCACTCTCAGGGACATGAAACAGCACGAAGATGCCTGGCGAGAGATCGCTATCATCCTCAAACACGCATCTCCGGTGTAACCATGCTCAACCGCCGAAAGTTTATCGCAGCGGCTGCTGCTCTCTCCCTCTCAGCAGCCGAGCTGCGATCAGCCCTCGGCGGCGATCGAGTGATTGACGGCGGCTGGGTCCCGGTGGAGGGCATGCGTGAGTCGTTCATCCGCCGACATGTAAAGCCGCTGGTCTCACATCACGATCGACACATCCGTGGCGACGGCCAGGGCAAGGTAGTTCGACTCTGGAAGGTGTGGGAGCGGGCCGCAGGCAGCGAGTTCGAACCCCATCGACAAGATATCGGCGACTGCAGCGGTCAGGCCGGGGCGCTCGGCATCGAACATGACGACGCGCTACAAGTCCTCCGCAATGGAGGCGTTTGGGCCGGCAAGCAAAGCACCGAAGTGCCGTACATTGCCGGCCGTATCGAGATCGGCGAGCCCAAAGTCAGGGAATCAGGCGGCAGACAGGGACGCGAAGGCGTGCCCGTAGCCTGGATGGTTGAGGCGATGGAGAAGTTCGGGTCGCTGCCTCGCAGAAAGTACCCGGGCTTCGACGTATCGACGTACAACCCCAAGCTCGCATATCTCATGTCCCAGGTAGGCACCGAGGGGTTGCCGCGTGAGATCGAAGCGCTTGCCATCAAGCACAAACTGAAAGCCGTGAACCTTGACCGAGGATGGCCGCAGGCCTGCGACCTCGTCGACAGTGGCTACCCGGTCATCGTCGGTTCCAGCATCGGATACTTCAATCACACCGACCGCGACGGCTTTCTTCAAGCCGGCCCGATCTGGATGCACGCGATGCTCCTGTGCGGCATCGACACCAAGAGTCGTCGTCAGGGCGGCTGCCTCGCGCAGAGCTGGGGCTACAACTGGCTCGAAGGCCGGGTCTACCAACACAAGTACGGCTGCATCCCTGGCGGATTCTGGGCGGACGCTCGCAACATTCACCGCGCGATCATGCAGGGCGACAGCTACGCCCTCATCGAGTACGACGGCATCAAGAAGAAAAGGCTCGACTACCTCCTATGAACGCTACCCGCGAGAAACTCGACACGCGAGATCTTCTGATCGGCATCCTTATCGTCGCCGCGCTGGCCGCGGCATGTGCGCTCGCAGCCCCTTGCAAGCGCAAACCAGCACCCTGCATGCAGGCGCCGGCGGGCATCGTCGTGCCGCATCCCGACATCGAGAAAGCTGGCCACGCGATGGACCACTACATGGTGGTCTTCAGCGCAAAGTGGTGCGGCCCATGTCAAGCGATGAAGCCCGATGTCAAAGCACTGGGCAGAGAGGGCATGCTCGTTTACACGATCGACGTGGACCAGGAACGGGAGGCGGCTGAGAAGATGGGCGTCAAATCGCTCCCAACAATCATCGTGATGGCTGGAGGTAAAGAGCAAGCACGAGCCGTCGGCAGACAGACTCGAGACCAGCTTCGCGAGCTTTTCGAGTCAAACAGCGGCGATGAAAAGCCTGCCGATGATGACGATCCACTCGATGACGACCCTGGCATCGATCTTCCCAAGAAACCACTCGATTACAAGGTTTTCTAAATGCGTTCGTTTGAGACTAACGATCAGACCTATGAAATTCCCCCGGTCACTCATGACGTGCTGCAAATCGAACACGCTGATGGCAAGGTTCAGTCCTTCACTGCCGGACAGGTCAAGCGGGTCAAGGTTCCCGCCGGAGGCGTCACGATTCGATTCATGTCCGGTGGCGGCAAGGAAATGCATGAAGCGATCCGGTTGGTTTACAAGCAACCGCCCAAGCCGGCAAAGAAGCCCGAGGTCGTCGCAGGCCCGCCACCACTCACCCTGCTGAAAGACGAAGACGACAGCGACAAGCCGACGCAAGTCGAGCTGGTGTCGCCTCCTCCACCTGTCCCCCCCAAGGGTGAATCCGTTCAAGTCAGCGACCAGGCTGACGCTGCCGTCGATAAGAAGTGACCCGATGTCTGACCTTGCTCAAGCCTTCGCCAATAAAGTCGCCGATGGCTTGCAGGGGAAGTCGCTTCTATCTTGCTCCCGCTGGTCATCGAGACGGAGAATCATGGGTTCTCCGTTTCCCGGCCCTTACTCTTGGAAGTATCACCCGTGGGTGCGGGAGATCCTAGACAGCAAGGCACCGTTCAACGTCACACTGAAATCCGCCCAGGCCGGCTTCACTGAGGTCGGCATTAACAGGGCGTTTTATACCTTGGATGTCTGCAAGCGAGACGTTCTCTACGTCTTGCCCACGTTAAGTAACGCCACCGACTTCTCTAAGGCACGCTTCGGTGGTGCGCTGGAATCCTCGCCGTACATTAAGAGCATGTTCACGGCGACGAACACCGTTGGGCTGAAGCAGGCAGGCGCGCAAAACCTCTACATTCGCGGCTCTCGCGGAGGCAGCAACCTGAAGTCGGTTCCGGCGTCGGTGCTAATCCTCGACGAATACGACGAGATGTCCATGGAAGCTGTTGCACTCGCGCTCGAACGCTTGTCCGGCCAGCTCCACAAAGAGGTCTGGTTCATCTCCACTCCGACGATCCCGCAGTTCGGAGTCCATAAAGAGTACCTCCTCTCCACTCAAGAGCACTTTACGTTTCAATGCCCCGCCTGCTCTCGTCGCACCGAGCTCGTTTGGCCAGACTGCGCCGAAATCATCGGCGAAGGCGTCAACGACCCGCGGTGCAAGGAGAGCTACCTGAAGTGCAAGGAGTGCAATAACAAGCTTCCACACGAGGACAAGCCTAACTTCCTATCAACGGGCACATGGGAGGCGACCAACACCAATGGCGACTCCGACCGGCGAGGCTTTCATATTAGCCAGCTGTACTCGTTCACCGTCAGGCCAAGCGAGCTCGTAGTCGCGCATTTCAAGGGTTTTGGCGACGAATACGCGAACGCCGAGTTCCACAGATCCAAACTTGGCCTGCCGTGGATCGGCGAGGGTGCCCAGGTCACTGAGGACCAGATCGAGAAAGCGATCCGATCACACACGACGAAGGAAGCACGCCCACGTCGCAGCGGCCGGCTCATCACCATGGGCGTCGATCAAGGCAAGACCGGCTACTACGTCGTTGTTGAGTGGTTCCTCACCGGACGACCTGCGAAGGACATCAACAGCAATGCCCTCGGCCGCATCGTTGACTTCGGCCGCTTCGACCAGAACAACAGCGGCTTCACGAAACCATCGGAACTGATGGCTGAGTGGCAGGTCCTCGCCTGCGTCTCTGACGCTGACCCTGAGATCGGCGAGGCTCGCAAGTTCGCTAAAAAGTTTCGTAAGTACGTGTGGCTGTCACGCTATCGCAAGGGCGTGACCGGCAATGAGGTCTCGATCAGCGATGAAGAGACCGGCGCGCCGATGGCGACGGTCGATCGCACCTACTGGCTGAGCATGGCTCTTGGCCGCTTCCGCACTGGCAGCATCGAAGTGCCTCGAGACATCACGCAGGAGTTCCGAGATCACGTTCGCGCATTGGTGCAAACCTACGCCAAGGACGATCAAGGCAATCCGTATGCGACGTATGTCTCCACCGGCCCTGACCACTTCGGGCACGCACTGACCTACGCCGAGATCGCATTAAAGCTCGCACCTTCGATGAACCCGACCGGCGCTATCACAGGCATCTAGCATCCACCATGGCAGAAGAAAAAGCACCGAAGCGAATCACCGACATCCGCCACCCAGCGTATACAGCCGAATCCTTCGACTGGTCCAAGTGGCGCGATTGCTACAAGGGCGGCGAGGAATTCATCAACGGCTACCTGAAGCAATTCAGCAAGCGTGAAGACAAGGATGACTTCGCGGTGCGTAGGGCACTCACCCCTGTCCCCGCGCACGCCAAGGCAGCGATCAACGACATCCGCAGCAGCATCTTCCAACGCATGAGCGAGGTCACTCGCTCCGGCGGGTCGCTCGCTTATCAGAAAGCGGTGAAAGGTGAGGGGCTGGGCGTCGATAACCGGGGCAACTCAATGACCAGCTTCATCGGCCAGCACTTGCTGGAGGATCTGCTAGTTATCGGAAAGGTCGGCGTATACGTCGACGCTCCGGCACTCAATACGCCCACGCTCGTTAATCAGGGCAAGTTCAAGCCGTACCTCTACGCCTTTTCGCCGGAAGACATCCTGTCGTGGAAGCGGTCAAACCCCGAAGATCCATCGGCGTTTGACTCAGTGATGCTACGCGAGACCTGCATTGACTACGACGACACATTCGGCCTGCCATGCGGCACTGCAGAGCGTTATCGTTACGTGTGGCTCGGCGAAGATGGCTTCGTCACCGTGATGTTATTCGACAAGAATGGAGAAACACTCAACGACCAGCCAGCCAAGTTGCAGCTGAAGCGAATCCCGTTCGTGCTGCTTGACATCGGCGACTCGCTGATGCGGGACATTGCCAACCACCAGATCGCACTGCTCAACCTGTGGTCCAGCAACATCGCCTACGGGGTTCAGGGCTCATTCCCTATCTACACCGAGCAGCGAGACGGGCGTGCGGCCGGCGGACACTTGCTGCATGCGGCGAATGCCGACGGCACCGCATCCAGCGGCGGTCAGGGTGCGTCGGACGAAAAGATCGAAGTCGGCGTGATGAAAGGCCGCTACTACGACCTCAACACTGAGCGGCCCAATTTCATCAATCCATCGAGCGAACCACTCAAAGCCAATCTTGAGCTTTGCAACTCGCTGAAGGAAGAGATCCGCGAGCTCGTCAATCTCGCAGTGACCAACCTCGCCACACAGGCCAGCGCCGAGTCGAAGCAGATGGACAACCAAGGGCTGGAAAGCGGCCTCTCATTCATCGGCCTGGTTCTCGAAGCCGGCGAGCGACAAATCGCACAGCACTGGGCGGCGTATGAGAACGCGATCGAGGACAAACAGCAGATTGCCACGGTCGCCTACCCGCAGCGATGGTCGCTTAAGTCGAATGAGCAAAAGATCTTGGAAGCGAACGAGTTCCATGCGCTCGCCAAAGCGATCCCAGGCCAAACGGTCAAGAAGGAAGCTTGCAAGCTCGTCGTCGACGCTCTGTTCGGTCCCAAACTGCCCCAGGAAGTTATCGAGAAGATCCAGAAAGAGATCGATGCCGCGCCATACACGACGAGCGATCCGGAGATCATCCAAATGGCCAAGGAGCAAGGACTCGTCGGCGATGAGACCGGCAGCCTCGCTCTCGGCTTTGGTCCTGACGAGTACAAGCAGGCTCAGAAAGACCACACCGAACGACTGGCCCGCATCGCCGAGGCACAGACGCCTCCTGGCGAGGTCCCAGGAGTGAGAGATACGTCGCCTAACGCATCCGCGAGCAACAGGGCTGCGAAGGCCGCGCAGCGTGACACATCCACCCAGGGAAGCACCAAGAAGCCTGTCAGGGGCAAAGGGAAGAAAGTCCAGTGAATGACCCAAAAGAATCGGTAAGCGACCCGATCCGCAACGGGCACAAGGCTGTCGGCACCGCGCCGGTACAGGTCTCGGCGAGCCCTACCAAGTTCGTCAAGGGCGTGGTCGTCCTGGCTGATAGCAGCAACTCCGCACCGGTCTACGTCGGCGGCTACAACGTCACGGCTGACACCGCCGAGACCTCCGGCGGCTTCCCGCTCGAAGCCGGCAAGTCGGTGTCACTGCAAATCGAGGATCTGTCCAGGTTGTGGGCGATCTCCACCGCTGACGCCCAGGGAGTCGCGTGGATCGCGATTTAATTTCGCGGTTTTTCCGAGATCCGCGACTAAAAATCGTGTTTTGTCACTCTTAACTATGTGGGCGCACTCCATGGACCCGTATGTCATTGGCCCCGGCAACAGTCGCGGAATAGACAAGCACCGAGGAGTCGCTTTATTAAAAATAAACGAATAAAAAAAATATATAAATTAATAATACAAAAAAAAGCGTATAATAAATTTTTAAATATATTTATTTTTG
>JBQCEI010000840.1:0-5022 GCA_051960375.1 Aureliella sp.
CATAAGCGCATTAGGTAGAGTATTTTGCGCAGGCCCGTCGCCGACCGGCTCAGATGCTAGCACGTCGCCTCGCCTTGCCTCTGCACAGCCTCGCGACCGACGCGCAATGGCCTGTCGATTCAATCAGCCGGCACGCGTTAGCGTCCGGTTCCAGATGAAAACCGGCGGCTAACGCCCGCCGGCTGATTACTAAAGGGTTTGGCCTTTGCGTCGCCTGAATCTTCCTCTCCAGAAAAAGCGAATGGCGGCCGAGCTTGGCCCCGGCGGCGATGCGCGCTTCGACGGTTTGAGGTTGCGCGGTTCTTGTAACCCGACGCGCAAGCGACGGATTTTTGGAACCCGACGCGTAAGTTTTGAATCTGCGCGTTTTGGCTTTTCTGTGTGGCACTGGCTTTGCCAGTGGCTCTTTTGTCGAAGTTTGTGGCGTTCATCGGCCCGATCGGTTTCCGATGTCGGACTGTATTGCAAGACTTTTCCGTGGACGTTGGAGTGGCGTTGGAACGCTTACCAGCCCTTCGGGCGCTTCAAACTTCGAAGCAGAAGACACTGGCATAGCCAGTGCCACACTGAGAAATGCACAGCTTCAAAACGGCGACCGACCGAGGCAGCACCACACACAAGCGATCTGCTACCGCGCGACCTACGGGCGACGTCTGCCTTTACGGCGGGTTCGTCCCTCGCTTACGCGCCGGGTTGCAAAGGAGCGCACTGGCTCCTGATGCTCGCTTTGGCGTGGGCCAGCTTGCAGGCATCGGCCACCTTCGGACAGGTCTCCGTGCCCAGCAGTTTGCAGGACGCTATCCCGAGCGCTGAACATCCGGCGCCGTCGG
Source organism: Aureliella sp. (assembly GCA_051960375.1). Classification (GTDB taxonomy): domain Bacteria; phylum Planctomycetota; class Planctomycetia; order Pirellulales; family Pirellulaceae; genus Aureliella. The sequence continues at coordinate 831 of JBQCEI010000840.1, forward strand.
CGTCGGGGCACCGTTCGAACCCGGCCGAAGACGCTCGACTGTTGATGGAGCGAGCGTTGCTCAGCGGCGTCTGGGGTCCGCCGGTGCATTGCCGCATCCGGCAAGAGATCACTTTGCTCGACCGCCGGTTGCACGGCGTCGGACTGTACGCCCGTGGCCGCAGCGGTTTTGGCGAGATGAAGATGACTTTAAAAGTCGTCGCCGCCGATCACTTGAACGTGCTGCATCAAGTCAGCGACGGTCGCATGCTGCACACGCTCCAAATTCAAACGCCGCTCAATTCGGCTCGCCAAGCGAGCGCCGCAAACGGTGAGGCTGCGGGTCCCGGGTCGGTCGAGCCTCGCCAAAGCACGACCGAAGGCTGGCGCGTCGACCTGGGCAGAGTCCGCGAGTATCTGGTCAGCTTCACCGAACAAGACCGAGTTGATCCGCAAGTCGCCTTGCACTTGGCGATCGGCGGCCAGAACGAAAAGCTGCGAGCACTTTGCCAGCAATACAAATGGGTCACCGTGCAGCCGGGCAAGCTGACTCAGCCGGGCAACCTCGGCGAGATCGACGTCTGGTGGCTCCGTGGAGAGCGCGCGACCGAGCCGGGACCGCTCCGCGGGTTGGCCGAAATCGATGCCTCGCTCGCCGGGGCCGATTCCGCCGGCTTGGCACCCGACCACGCCAAGATCGCCATCGGCCGCACGCCGCCGCTGCAGTTTTGGCTCTACCATGTCGAAGAAAGTCGCCGCGAGCGCACCGACGGCCAGGGGCCGAAGGGATACAGCCTGGTCAGCAAGATCGACTACTACCAGCCGATTATCCAAGAGATGCCGCCAGCGATGTTCAGCGATTCCGAGGCATACGCTTCGAGCGTCGAGCGGATCGTCGACGAGACGCGGCGCTACCTGCCCCCGACGCGCCAAGCCGAGGCCCAGACCGCCGCCAGGCCCGGGCATCCGAACTGAGCTTCATGTAACCCGACGCGTAAGCGAGGGACGAACCTGCCGCTAAGCACTGCTGCACTCATTTTTAACGCAGAGCCGCAGAGGCTCGGACGCAGAGAGCGCAGAGAGGCAAGTTGTCTGTTGTCGTCAATCTGATACGCCGCGTGCTGTTTTGATATCGCGGCGAATAGGCTTCGGCGCTGCGCCGCTCGGCGACGGTGACGCGAAAATCTCTGCGAAGAAGCCGAAAAAGCCTCAAGGTCTACGTGGCCGGAGGGTTTCTTGCGCGAATTCTCGCGTCATCTGGCACGAAAGTTGGTAATCCTACCGATTGTTAAACCGAGCAGAGTTGACGTCGCGGTGACACCAATGGCTGCTCCGGGGAAACCGTTTTTTCCTAGGGGTGGATCGATGAAAAAGTTATGGTTAGCAGCGGCATTGGCGGTCGGACTTGCCTTGGGTGGCGGAGGGTTGCCGAAGGCTGAGGCCGGGCACCACGGCCACGGTTATTGTGGCCCTAATGGTTACGGCAGCCACTTCCACCATCGCTACGGCGGCTACGGTGGGTACTATGGCCCGTACGGCAATTACTCGAGCGGCTACGTCGCCCCGCGCGTTTATCGCGGCATCTACAGCAGCGGCTACGCGCCGTACGGCGGTTACTACGGTGGCGGCTATGGCGCCGGCTATGGCGGACTGGGAACGGGTCTGTATGGTCCCGGCATGTATGGTCCGGGCCTTTACGGACCCGGCTACGGGGGCTTTGGCATCTCGATAGGCGGCTTCCGCACCCGTTTCTAATACGCCATCGAGATTGGGCCGTGCGCTGTTCACTTGGTGTCTTTGTGTCTTCGTGGTTCACCTGGGTTTGAGAACCACCAAGACACGAAGACACCAAGGAGCAAGCGAAACGTCAAGGGCCAGCCGCGGCGCGGCAAAAGCGCAGCGGCTGGCTCTTTCTTTTTACCGGCGGGGTTTGACACTTTTCGGTATCAGGTGGAATATAATCACCACTGCTTTGCGTTTGATGCGACAGCTTCCTCATCGATTGGTTTCGCCAGGGTGTCCACCGAAGAAGACGAACTGATTCGACAGGCCCTGGAAGGTCGCAGTGAAGCATACGGGCAGTTGGTCGAGCGCTACCAAGATCGCCTCTACAACGCCATGCTGCACGTCGTCGGTTCGCCCGACGAAGCCGAGGACGTCGTTCAGGATTCGTTCGTCCAAGCGTACATCAAGCTGAACACGTTTCAGGGCAACAGCCGCTTCTTTACCTGGCTCTATCGCATCGCGTTCAACAACGCGCTCAGTCGCCGTCGCCGCCGCCGCGCCGACATGTCGATCGAACAGAGCCGCGAGACCAGCGGCGGCGAGCCCGAAGACCGCAACGAAGCCCCCGACGAACCGATGCTTCGCGACGAACGCATCGCCGTCGTCAAAGCGGCCATGGATCGCTTGACCGAAGAACATCGCACGATTCTCGTCCTGCGCGAAATGCAGGACATGGCTTACGAAGACATCGCCGAAGTTCTCGACATCAATATCGGCACCGTTCGCAGCCGCCTCTCCCGCGCCCGCAATCAACTGCACGAGTTCCTCAAGAAGATGATGGGCGACTAGATATTCACCACGAAGACACAAAGACACAAAGAAGAAGAGATTCCTGTTTATTCTTCGTGTCTTTGTGTCTTCGTGGTGAAATCTTCTTAAAACGCTTGCCAGCCGTTCTCAACCCAGTGCCACATGCTCAGTCGGCCATCGCGGGCGATGCGCATCTGAACCGCTCCGTCGCGATGCGTGATGGCCGTGCGCGACCCCGGCAGCGTATAACGCGCGACGACGTCGGGCCGCACCGCCCGTGGGCCGCCGCTGATGACGATCCATTCGGGGCGGCACCATGCAAAGACCGTTCGCGGATCATGCGCTAAGCTGCCGTGATGCGGAGCCATCAGCACGTCGCAGCGACGCTGCGGTTGAGCGAGCAAGCGCTCGAGGCCGGCTCGCTCCAAGTCGCCGGGCAGCAAGCAAGTGCGGCCCGCATAACGGATCAGCAGCGTGAGACTGTTGCCGTTGTCGACCCTGTCGCTCCACTGAGCGGGCGGATGCAGCACTTCAGCCGTCACGTCGCCCGACTCGAAGCGGTCGCCTTGCGCCAGACGCATCGCCGGAATGCGATGCCGCTGAACGACCTGCCGCAGCTCGCCGAGCTCCGGCGCGAGGTGTTGCCAGAACTGCAGCGGCGCTTCGACTTGTCCGATGCTGAAGCGTTCAACTAGCCCTGGAATGGCGTTGTAGTGATCGGCATCGGCGTGCGAGATGAACAGCCGATCGATCCGCGCCGTCGGCAGGCTCCACAGCGCACCGGCGATCTCCTGATGGCTCCGCTCGGCAGTGCCCAAGTGCCCCGCATCGTAGAGCCAAACTTGGCCATCGGGCAGTTCGAGCATAACGCTCGTGCCATGCCCGACATCGATGAACGTTGCACGCAGCTCAGGCTCGACTGATGCGCTGCTGCTTTCAACCGCGCGAGCCACGCTGCGCAGCCATGCCGGCCCATGTCCGCGCGTTCCGGCCATCCACGGCATCACGCCCATCGCCAGCCAACCGCACAAGGCTAACCCCAACCACAAGCGCCAGCGCGGCCGAAACTGAATTGCCGTCACGCCGACGGCCGCGATCGCGTAGAACCCAACCATCCACCACAAGGGCGGCGCGGGCAACCACAAGTGACCCAGCGGCAACGCATCGCCGAGCCACACGATTGCGCCGATCGTCCACAGACTGCCTCCGCAGATGCAGCCCAGCACCCAGGCCAGCGGCGGAAACCACCAGGTCACGGCCAACGCCAGGCCGCTCAGCAAACCGATCACGAGAAAAGGCCAGAGCAAGATGTTGAGCGGAATGGCGACTAGCGACACGACATGAAAGTTCATCCAAATCAGCGGCGCGGTCATCAGCCACACCCAGAAGCTTAAGACGGCCATCTGCCATATCCATCTGGCCACAAACATCGCCGTGCGTTCTTTCCATGACCAGCTCTCTTCGATGACCGCGGCCAGCGCATCGGCTCGCTCGCCGCGGCCGCCGCTGCGTCCTTGGGCGAAGACCGCGATCGTGGCGACGGCCAGAAACGAAAGCTGCACGCCGACGTTTTCGATCCACGAAGTGCGCAGCGCGAGGATCGCTAGACCCGAGAAGGCCAACAAGTTCGCCAGGCCGCGCCGCCGCCCTTGCCAGCGCGCTACGCACATCGCCAACAC
>JBQCEI010000841.1:0-3557 GCA_051960375.1 Aureliella sp.
GCATGCGCGCGCTCGATCAACAGCGAATTTGCAAGCCATAGCTGAACCGCGATGTCCGTAGGAGTCTCTTGGCCGTCATTCGTCAGCGGAACTCCATTTTGTTCGGCGACCTCTAGAAGCACATCCATCTGCTCTTTAGTCGACATCTCGTCAACGAGGAACAGGGAGTCGACCAAACCTTCAGGCGTATCTTCGCCTGGCGCAGTAAATATCTCGGTCAGCTTGTCGTATGAGACATGCGACTCGCATTCTGCCATCGGCCAGACGAAACCACGAGCACTTAGAAAGTCTCGGTAGGGCGAGAGAAACCGCAGCAGTCGGCTTGGTGCGATTGCGCGCAGCACAGCAGGATTAGACACGTAGTGCAGACTAAACGTACTCATACTTACTCCTTTGCCTTCGGCGTTAGGTAGCAACAGACTCCTACGCTCGCTTTCCAGAGCGAGTGCAGCGGCAAGAGGAATGCCAGCAAAGCCTTCCAATGCACGCTAAACATCCTAGCCGGCAAGGTCCACCGCGGCCGCTAGCTATAACCATTTTCTGCAAAAAGCATTGATGCCATAACAATTTGGCGATCATAAGGAATATAGACAAAGAAACGCGCCGCCTATTGCTAGCATTGAACAGCGGATTAATACCGGAATTAACGACATTACGGAACAAAACCTTTTTTGGACATTCAGTCGCATGCTCCTTTGCGTTATGCGTAGGTAGAGATAGAGCTTGTTAACTCTTCTGTAGGCAGCGTGCTGGTCGCCCAAGGCGAAGGTCGTTGTAGGTGCTCATTGATTAGGGAGCGTCTATGCCACCGGAACCCGACGACCGTCTCACCCAACTAGCCGCCATCTTCGCCGCGGCCATCCTGCGGCTGCATCAGCGCTCGGCGCTGGCAGATTCTGCTCCCGAACGCCTTGAGGTTTCTCCGGAAACCGTGCTCTCTGTGATCCACGGTAGTTAACGGCCCAGAAACCAGGAGAGAATCATGAATATCGAAGCAGAAATGGCGGCGATGCAGCGAATGAAGGTCTCGGAGCTGAAGGAGAAATACGAAGCTCTGTTCGGCGAGGCGACGAGGACGGGCAACAAGCAGTGGTTGATCAAGCGCCTCGCGTGGCGAATTCAGTCGCTGGCAGAGGGCACGATTTCCGAAAGGGCGCGGCAGCGAGCTTCGGAGTTGGCTCGGGACAGCGACGTGCGACTAAACCCGCCAAAGGTGAAACCAGCGCCCGCCGGGAAGATCACGACCGCGCCGCTCATCACGAAGTCGGACAACCGCCTGCCACCGCCTGGGACCTTAATCTCTCGCGAGTACCGAGGTGAGACGGTCCAGGTCAAGGTGCTGGGCTCAGGCTTCGAGTTCGAAGGGGAAACCTACAAATCGCTCTCGGCCGTGGCCAAGAAGATAACCGGGCAGCACGTTAACGGCTTCTTGTTCTTCCGCCTCGGAGGTTCGAAATGAAAACCATTCGCTGTGCGATCTACACACGCAAATCGACCGAGGAGGGGCTGGAGCAAGAGTTCAACAGCCTGGACGCTCAGCGCGAGTCTGCCGAGGCGTTCATCAAGAGCCAACAGCACGAAGGCTGGGTTGCTTTGGCGGACCGCTACGACGATGGCGGGTTCACTGGCGGCAATACCGATCGGCCGGCGCTGCGCCGTCTCATGGCCGACATCGAGGCTGGGAAGATCGATTGTGTAGTGGTTTACAAAGTCGACCGCCTATCTAGGTCCCTGCTGGACTTCGCCAAGCTGATGGAGATCTTCGATCGCCACAACGTCTCGTTCGTCTCGGTCACGCAGCAGTTTTCGACGACCAACAGCATGGGACGGTTGACTTTGAACATCCTCTTGTCGTTTGCACAGTTCGAACGCGAGATCATCAGCGAACGCACACGTGACAAGATCGCAGCGGCTCGGCGCAAGGGCAAATGGTCCGGTGGCATGCCGATCCTGGGCTACGACGTTGATGCGAAGTCCAAGCTTATCGTCAACGAAGACGAAGCGGCGAAGGTTCGCACTATTTTCGACCTCTACGTCGAGCACCAGTCGTTGCTCGCGGTGGTCGCAGAGCTTGAGAACCGCGGCTGGGTCAACAAGCGCTGGACGACGCGCAAAGGGATCGAGTTGGGAGGAAAGGGATTCACGAAAACCAGTCTGCACAAACTGCTGACCAACATCGTGTACACCGGTAAGCTCCGCTATAAAGCCGAGGTCCACGAAGGCGAGCACGAGGGGATCGTCGATCCTGCGATCTGGCAGCGGGTGCAGGCCTTGCTTAGCCACAACTGCCAATCCGGTGGCGCCGACGTTCGGAACAAGTTCGGCGCGTTATTGAAAGGCATCCTCCGCTGCTCAGCCTGCGACTGTGCTATGTCGCCATCGCACACGACGAAGAAAAAAGCGCGTCGTTACCGCTACTACGTGTGCTCCTCGGCCCAGAAACGTGGCTGGCATACGTGTCCGAGTAAAAGCATCCCGGCAGAAGAAATCGAACAGTTCGTTGTCGAGCAGATTCGGTGCATTGGCCGAGATCCGAACCTCGTCGTGGAAACGGTGGACCAGGCGGCGAGGCTGGTGAAAGAGCAACTGACGGCCATGGAAACAGAGAAGAGGGCGCTGGAACGGCAGGTGAAGAAGGGCGATGTCAGCGCCGAACCTCGACTAACCGAGGTCAAAGAGCGCATTGCGACCACGCCGGTCATCGATCACAGCGACGTAGCCCGCGCTCTGCGAGCGTTCGCCCCACTCTGGGCAAGTCTAACCCCGCGTGAAAAGACGCGAGTCATCCAGCTACTCGTCGCCCGCGTCGACTACAACGGCGAGACCGGCAAGGTCGCCGTGACGTTCCACGCTTCCGGAATTAAAAGCTTGGCAGGAGAAGCAGCATGATCACTGTCGAATCGACGATCCACTTCAAGCGACGAGGGAAGACGAAGAGAATTCAAGCAGGAGAGAAGCCCAAAGTGCCGGGCCGCATCCCACGCGTGGCTCGCCTGATGGCGCTGGCGATTCGGTTCCAAACGCTGATCGAGGCTGGTGACGTTTCAGACTATGCCGAGCTGGCCAGACTAGCGCACGTGTCGAGAGCCCGCATCACGCAGATCATGAACCTGCTGCTCCTCGCTTCAGACATCCAGGAAGCGATCCTGTTCCTCGAGCCAGTGGAGAAGGGGAGAGACACGATCAAGCTTCGGCAACTACAGAAGGTGGCGTTGGAGGCGGACTGGAACGAACAGCGACGGATATGGAAAAGGCAGGGGACGAGCGTGTAGCTCTGTAGAGCCAAAAACTGCAATTCTTTAATACCCGAATTTCCGTCTAGTAGCCTATCCCGCGTCGTAACGGTACTCTATCCCCGTGCCAGAACTGGGGCGGCAATGGATGCTGAGGGGCTCCGATTGTTGCTCGCCTTCAGGCGCACGGTCGCCAGTCGCTTTGTTTTTTTCTCGGGCGTAGCAACAAAATGGGGTGGCGGCCAATTAGTGCAATAATGCCGGCCCGACAAGCGCTAAAAGCCATATCAACATCGGAATGCGAGCGCTGGAGATTGATTTAAT
>JBQCEI010000842.1:0-2383 GCA_051960375.1 Aureliella sp.
CCATGATGTCGCGGCCGTGGAAAGTGGAGCTGATGCGCTGCCGCCAAAATCGCGATTCGCGGACCTCGTTGACGGCTACGATCTTGGATCGGGATGCCAGACGGCCAACGAGGCCGTTGTCCGGCAGAACGCAGCGCTGGCGCGTCGCTTCGGCGCCCGGCTCGGTTCGCGTCTCGAGTTCGACGGCGATGATCCGCCGCTCGGTCCCAACGCCTGGATCGACCACCGCGAGGTGCACCGTGCCGGCGGGAAAGTAGGGAACCGCTTGAGCGAGCAGCAAGGCCCCGAGCGCGATGTCTTGAGCAGGAACCGCGTGCGTGATGTCGACGAGCCGCGCCGCCGGACAGATCGAGAGAATCTGTCCTTTCATCTGAGCCACGTAAGCGTCCTCGAGCCCGAAGTCGGTCAGCAAGGTGATGATCGGTGCGCTCATGGGCTCTCTTCGCCTCGGGACGTCTTCTTGAGGGTTGTCGCCAGAAAACCGCTCAGCGGCACCGCGGCGACGACATACACGATCGGCATTAGCGGCGCGCGCATCCGCATGTTGCTCCAGTACACCGCGTGCAGCAGCGTCAGCGTCAGCACGAAGGCGGCTGGCGCGAGCCAAACTGGCGTACTCCATGCCCGGCCGATGCGCACGACGCCCCACAGAGCACACGCAAACCACGCTGCATACCAAGCGCCGATGCCCAGCTGCACCGGCCGACTCGCTTCATGCGGCGCGAGCGCCCACAGCCAGCCGATGCGATAGAGACAGCTGAGCGCAAACATTGCTGGCTCGCGAGCGATCGTCGCCTTGGCGGCTCGGTTGGCCAGCCGGTCGTCGGCTAGTTCGTCGATCGGCGTTTCGATCGGTTCATCGCTGAGCGGAATCTGCCAGAAGGCGAGTTCGGTAGGATCGCCGTGGCGGCGCATCGCCCAGTGGCGATGAAAATTGTCGGCGTCCCAATCGCGGCTGGGTCCCGAAGCGCCGAAATGCGCATACAGCAACGGATTGTTGGCCAGCAGCAGCGTGTACCCGCCATGCGTCGTCGCCCAAATCGGAGTCCCCAACATGCGCGCGTTGCGAACGATCCACGGCAACAACGTCAGAGCCAACACCAATCCCACAACGAACGCAGGCGCAAGACCCAACCGCTTCTCTCCGCGCTCTCTGGGTTCTCCGCGGTAAAAAAACCGCGGTACCCAAAAAGTCAAAGCCACCAGACAAACCGCCCAAGGCAACATCGTCGGACGTGTAAGCACCGACAAACCCAGCACCAAGCCGAGCAGCGCAAAAGCACTCAGCCCTGGCCGGCGCGGCGTCGCAAGGCGCAGCCAAAGGCCCCATATCGCCAGCGCAAAGAACGTGATGAGCGTCTCGGTCATCACGAGCTGGCTACCGCGCAGCAGAAGGGGATCGCAGGCGACGGCCAGCGCGGGCAGCATCGGCCACCGAACGCCCAGGCGCGACGCAATCCCAAAGGTCAGCCCGACACTCGCCAGACCGAGCCACAGATGCACCACCGCCACGGCCACCAAGTTCAATCGGCCGCCATCGACCAACCAACTCAGCAGCCACGGATAGAGCGGCGGCCGGTAAGCGGTGGGCCGCATTGCCACTGCGCCGCCATCTTGTCGGTCTGATCCGGCTCCCGCGTCATCGCTGTCCAGCGGAAAGCCGAATGTTCCGGTCTCAGCCCAATAGATCGCCAGGCGGCCGTAAGCATCATCGTCCTGGGCGAGCGATCCCCAGCCGCCGACGAGCACCGACACTCGAAGCACTAGCGCGAGAGTAAGCGCGATTGTAAGAGACCAGCCTCGAGGCACGATTCGCTGCGTCACAATGGTTAATCTCGCGGCACGCACCAGCGAGCATCGAAACCGACCAAGTCCACATGCGGGCCAGCCTGCTGGTTCAGCTTCGCAGCCAGTTGTCCGACGCGCTCGGACGAACTGATCCCTTCCAGCTTGAGACGGAACTCGATCTCGCTGGCTGGTTCCATCTGCAGCAGGCGGCCGTTGGCTTCTTCGAACGAGCGCGGGTTGGGAAAACCAGTGCCGGGCTCGAGTCCCGTCACATAACCATCGCGCTGGCCGACCGTGTTCTTCCACTGGCTGAAGTAGGGCAGATGCTCGGTCTGGTAATGCACCGCGAAGCCGCGTTGTTTGTCGGCCGAGCTCAGCAGCGCCGAAGCCCAGCCTTGGCCGTCGGCGGCCGAATCGGAAAAGTAAACCTGCTCGACATAACCGGGCGTCGGCCCCGGGTAAGTTGCCCACTTGGCGATGTCGTCTGCTGCATGAGCATCGCGCGCGACTAGCCGCCGCGCTCCCAAGTGCAACTGTGCACCTTCGGAAAGCAGAGGCGTGCCGACGTTGATGTGGTAAAGCAGCTGAGCAGTCG
>JBQCEI010000843.1:0-9228 GCA_051960375.1 Aureliella sp.
CGTCGGTGCCGATTCGCTCACGACCAACGAAGACACTCCCACCAGTGTTGCCGGCGCGACGCTGCTGTCGAACGACCTGCCAGGACCTGCCAATGAAGCTACTCAGGCACTGCAGCTGAAGGGGGTGATCGCTCAGAGCACCAATGGTGGAACGGTAACGCTGAACGTCGATAACGGCGTCATCACCTACACGCCGCCGGCGGACTTTGCTGGAACCGACACATTCTTCTATGAAGTTCAAGACAACGGCACGAGCGACGGGGTAGCCGATCCGCAAGTATCCCGTGGCACGGTTACCGTGACGGTCGTCGGCGTCAACGATGCACCGCGCGTGAAAGCGTCTGTGGGAACCAAGACGGTCGACGAGGACAGCCCGGCTACGGCCATCGACTTGAGCAGCGTCTTCTTCGATCCCGACGTAGCCAACAGTGGCGACATGTTGACCTACGACATCGTCAGCAACTCGAACGGCTCGCTCGTTGTGCCGCAAATCACTGGCAACACGCTGACGCTGCCGCTGGGTGCCGATCAGAACGGCCAAGCGGTGATCGTCGTGCGTGCAACCGACAGCGCGAACCAGTCGGTGACCGACACGATCACGCTGAATGTCCGCAGCGTCAACGATCCGCCGCGCTTGGTTCTGCCGATCCCGGATCAGAACGTCAACGAAGACTCGGCGCCGATTAACTTGACGCTCAGCCCGAACTACTTCTTCGATCCCGATGTCGCTCAGAACGACAAGCTGACGATCTCGCTGGTCTCGAGCACCAATGCGTTGCTGGTAGCCCCGACCCTCAGCGGCAACGTGCTAACCCTGACGCTGATGCCCAACCAGTTCGGTTCGTCGGTGATCACCGTGCGAGCAACCGATTCCAGCGGCGCAGCGGTCACCGACAGCTTCGTGCTGAACGTGGCTGCGGTCAACGATGCACCCGTCACGGCTGCCGACACCTACAATGTGCCGCAGGGCGGAACGCTAGTCGCCAATGACGCACGCGGCACCAATAACGTCGCGGGCGACAACGGTGTGCTGGCCAACGACAGCGATCCAGAAGGCGACTCGATTACCGCAGTGGTCGTCACGCAGCCGCAGTTCGGTACGGTCACGATGAACCTGGACGGCACGTTCACCTACGTCCATACCGGTTCGACGCGAGCGACCGATACGTTCAGCTATCGAGCCAGCGACGGGCAAGCCAACAGCGTTGTGACGACGGTCACGATCAATGTTGGGGCGCCGCTGCCGTCACCGCATCAAAATCCGGTGCAGCCGCTGGACGTCAACGCCGACGGATTCGTATCGCCCATCGATGCGCTGTTGATCATCAACTACCTCAACTCTGGCAAGCCGACCACGCTGCCCGATACGCAGGTTCGACCGCCGTTCCTGGATCCGTCGGGTGACAAGAACGCGACCGGCTTGGACGTGTTGCTGATCATCAACTACCTCAACAACCACGGTCTGGGCGAGGGAGAGGGCTCGGGAGTTGTAGATGCTTCCGGCAGCAGCAACTCGACGCTTGATGCGCTCGCCAGTACCAGTGCGTGGGAGTACAGCGTCTCGCGCGTTTCAGACAACCAGCGCATCGGCGTTCGCACCATTCCGGTCGGCGCCAACGAAGTGTACGGTCCGGCTGAAGCGGGACTGGTTGAGCTGCTGGCTGACCTGGATGCTGAAGGCGAGTACGATGTACTCCCATCGAGTGGCTGGTCAGCCGAGCCTTCCGCCGACTCGCTCAGCCAAGCGTCCGATCAAGCACTGGCTAACCTCTTGGCCGATTTCGGCCTCGAGGATTAACTCTACTTTTGAACTGCCTACCTATCGGGAGGTGACACGGTTGTCACCTCCCTGGAAGAATGGTCCTCATTCTTCTTCCGTTAGTCCCTTAAGCTCCGGGTGCGCCGCTCTCCTCAGGCGGCGCCGTAGCTCGCATCACACCAACGATCTTCTCCAGTAATTGGAAGCGAAAAGGTACGTCGCATGGTTAGCCTGCCCTCCTCGAAGGCCGATTCTGTCAGCAACCTTACTGCCGCCCGCCGCAATCGCTTGCGTCGCGCCTTGTTGGAAACGTTCGAGCAACGCTGCTTGATGGCGGCCGACCTCGGCTTTCTCTCCGATCTCTCGGGGCAATCTGGCAGCGAACTGCGCGCCGAAACGCAGAGCAGCAGCTCGCCGTCGAAGCAACTGCAGTTCATCCAAGCCGACCTGAACGAGGCTGCCTTGACCGACGCGGCCAGTTACTTGAGCAGCACGCTGGGCAGCGCGGGCGGCGACTTGACCTCGCAACCTTGGTTCCCGCTGGTCAACCGCGCTTACGATCAGTGGAGCCAACAGAACGGACTGGCCTTCTCGTTCTCGACGGCCCAGCCGGGCATCATGAACGGGCTCGCTGCCGAAGGGGAAGGGCTGGTCGCCGAGGGCGAAGCCGGCGGGCCACGCCTGCTCTCGATCGCGCCGAACTCGGGCGAGATCTTCAGCTTCAACAATACCAACACCCTGACCGAAGCTCCCACCGAACTCGTCTTCCGCTTCGACCGGGCCATCGATCCCAGCACGATCCAGTCGGGCATTCGGGTAACGCGAACCGGCCGCGATGCCAATCCCGCCGACGTGCCAGTGGCTGGCACCGTGCTGATGGGCGACAGCCCGCTGATCGCCATCATGCGCTTCCCGAGCACGTTGCCCGATGATACGTATCACGTCGAGGTTCTCGGAGATAACAACAGCGGCGCAATCAAGGCGGCCGGCAGCGCCGGTGGCAAGACGCTCCAGCCTCGCTCGGCCAGCACGAGCTTCGATAAAGTCGACTTCAAGCTCGAACTGGGCGCCCAAGTCGTCGCCGTCGTTCCCCAGCCGGTCGATCGCAATCCTGACGGATCGCTCAACCCCAAGCTCGATCAGATTCGCGTTTACTTCAACAACGATGATCTCGATCAGACTACGGCGGAGAATCCGAACTTCTATCAACTGGTCTACACCAACGACACGGTTCAACCGCACGACGACCAGCGGTTCATACCAACCTCGGTCGACTACGATCCAGCCCTCGACATGGCGACGCTCACCTTCGCCAAGCCGATCGATCAATTGGTCCAAGCGGGCACGTATCGGCTGCGCGTAGGTTCCAACGTGGTGGTCAACTCGGCGAGCAACTTGCCGGCGATCTCGACGCTCTTGCCGCCCGATCCCTCGGGTTACTTCGCCGCGGCGCCGTCGCTCGATGCGGCGCTGACCACCGGTTCGGTGCGCATCACTCAAGAGCTTAGCAATACGGGCAATCCGCTGCCGCTCGATTTCCCCGGCAGCGATCTCGATCCGGGCTCGCGCGATATCACTCCGGTGGAACAGGGCAGGGCAGATAATCATATAAAGTCGGGAGCGGATAACTCGTCGAGTATCGATAAAAAAACTTACTCGTTCCTTTTGAATACCTCCTACGGCAACGATGCCCAGGGACGCCCGGTCTACACGTCCATCACGTCCGACCAAATGGCCCGAATCCGCGAAGTATTCGAATTCTATTCGCAGCAGATGGGCATCGACTTTGCCGAAGTCGACGGCACCGGCGCCGATTACACCGTGGTTGTCGGCGATGGGAACCCGGCCGGATTTACGAGCGCTCCGAAGGGCATTCAAGGCATCAGCACGGGCAGCCTGATCGTTCTCGACGGAGCCGAAAGTTGGAATAATTCTTTCGGCGGCGGCTTTTTCAACGTAGCGATGCACGAGGTCGGCCACTCGTTGGGCCTGGGACACTCCTATGACCTCCCACCCGGCTCGGTCATGGGCAACTACAATGACACAGCCAATGACGGTTCGCCCGACTCCGGCTTAGCCACGCCGGTCCAGCAGTTCCCTGGCAACAGCGACGTCCTCCATGGCCAGTTCATCTACCGGCCCGACAATAAAGATGTCGACCTCTACAAATTCACGGTCGCTGCGGGGCAGACCAAGAGCCTCCGCGTCGAAACGATTGCCGAGCGTTTGGCTGACAGTAGCGACGCGGACACCGTCATCACGCTGTATAAGCAGACGCCCTCGGGGCTCGTCGTGCTCGCGTCGAACAACGACTACTTCAGCAGCGACTCGTATTTGACGCTGGACATCGATGGTGGAGCGGCGGGTACGACCTATTTCATCGCTGTAACGACAGCCGGCAATCAAGACTTCAGCCCAATTGTGTCCGACAGTGGTTCGGGCGGCGTCAGCCAGGGCAAATATCAGTTGCAGGTCGATCTGGTTGATAAGACCAACACCAGCATCGTCGATACGAGCGGCACGGCGCTCGATGGCGACGGCGATGGTCAAGCGGGGGGCGATTTCAACTTCTGGTTCCGCACCGCAGCGCCGGCCGGCGTAGCCGCTCCGGGACAGCCGCGCATCGTCTTCGTCGACAAAGCGTACATCGGCGTCTCCGACGGTTCTCCTGCCAAGCCCTATAACTCGCTGAAGACTGCGCTGGCCGCCGTGACTAGCGGGGACATTCTGCGCATCGTCGGCAACGTGGGCGCCGATGGAGTGCTGAACACGGTCGGTGACACGCTGGCGTATGAGCTAGGTCGAGGTGGCCCGACCAACAGCGTTCTTTCCGACGGGGCGACCTTCCAAATCCCGCAGGGCGTCACTGCCATGATCGACGCCGGCGCGGTCTTCAAACTGCGCGGTAGCCGCATCACGGCCGGCAGCCTCGACACCGGCACCGACAATAGCTTTTCATCGATCCAGGTGCTCGGTACTCCGTCGCAGCCGGTCTACTTCACTAGCTACGATGATCAGGCTACCGGCGTCGATACCAATCCGCTCAGCACGACTCCCCAGGCAGGCAACTGGGGCGGCATCGAGATTCACAACGACGTCGACCGCGCACAGGGTCGCGGGGATTACGAACGCAAGGGAATCTTCCTCAATTACATTTCCCATGCGGATATTCGCTACGGCGGCGGCCAGGTGACGGTGGCCAACCCGAGTCCGACGGTCAACCCGATTTATATGGCCGAAAGCCGGCCGACTTTGCTCTACAACAAAATTACCCTGAGCGCCGATGCAGCGATCTCGGCAGATCCCGACAGCTTTGAAGAGACCCTGTTCACCGAGCCTCGCTACCAGTTGCCGACCTTCTCCGGCGACCCGGGTTACCGCCCCGATTACGACCGCGTCGGTCCTGACATCCGCGGCAATTCGCTGACCGGCAACTCGATCAACGGTCTGTTTGTGCGCGTGCCCACGGCTCCCGGGCAGGAACTCGTTTCGCTGAACGTGGCGGCTCGCCTGGATGATACCGACATCACCTACGTGCTCGGTGAAAACCTCATCATCGGTGGTACGCCCGGCGGCGCGGTCGTCGAAAAGACTCCTCCGACGGTCAGTCTGATCCAGGGGGTACCGGGCACGGGCGGTTCGCTGACACCAAAAGCGTACGAATACAAGGTCACTTTCGTCGATCGTTTCGGTGCGGAAAGCGTTCCCAGCGCAGCGGTCACACTGACGGTTACTCCCGGCAACAGCGCACTGCAGCTCAACAATTTGCCTGCGGCGACCGGCACGTTTGTCGGACGGCGCATCTGGCGCCGAGGCGTAGGTGACACGAACTACACCCTGGTAGCGGAGATCGACCGCACGGGTGGCTCGTACCGCGATGTTGGCAACAGCTTGGGCGTTATCGGCGGCTCTCTCAATGCAACTCAATTCCAGCGAGCGCGTCGCGATGCGCGCTTGGCGATCGATCCTGGCATCATCATCAAATCGCTCGGCTCGCGCATCGAAGTTGGGATGGGCGCTCAGTTGATCGCCGAAGGCACCGCTGCTCGGCCGATCGTTTTCACCAGCAAGCTCGACGATCGCTACGGCGTTGGCGGTACGCTCGACACGAACAACGACGGTGCCACTTCGCCGGCGGTCCCAGGCAACTGGAGCGGTCTGGTGGCCAGGCACCTGTCGAGCATGAGCATCGATCACGCCCTCATCGCCTACGCCGGTGGTCTGACCAGCGTCGCCGGCGGTTTCGCGGGCTTCAACGCAGTGGAGATCCATCAAGCGCAAGCCCGAATCGCGCACAGCACGCTTGAGTACAACGACGACGGTCTGGGGGGCGATCTGCAGACCACGCGCGGTGGACGCGGCGCCAACGCTGCCGGGGTCATCTTTGTCGATAGCAGCCAGCCGGTAATCACCGATAACATCATCCGCAACAATCAGGCGCCGGCGATCAGTATCGATGCCGACTCGATGAAGGCGGTTTCGGTCCAAGACGGCGGTCGTCAAACGGGACTCATCGACGCTCGTCCAGGCGGCCTGGGCAATTTTGGTCCGTTGGTGCGCGGCAACCGATTGGGCGGTAACGATATCAACGGCATGGAAGTCCGCGGCGGCACGACGTTGACCACCGAGTCGGTCTGGGATGACACCGATATTGTGCATGTGCTGCGCAGCGAAATCGTCGTTCCCAACTTCCATCACGTCGGCGGCCTGCGCTTGACCAGCCATGTCGACGAGAGCTTGGTAGTGAAGCTGTTCGGAGCGGCAGCCGGCTTTACCGCCAGCGGACACGCTTCCGACGTTCCGGACCGCATCGGCGGCTCCGTGCAAATCGAAGGCGCACCGGGGTTCCCGGTCGTCCTGACCAGTCTTCGCGACGATACGGTGGGAGCGGGCTTCGATCCGACGGGGCTGGCGCAGCGCAATACGGACGAAGGGCTCGGCAATGCCGCCCCGGCGGGCGGCGATTGGCGGAGCATCAAGTTCGATGCGCTCTCTAACGACCGCAACGTAGCGACCGTACCCGAACTGGAAGCGGACCAGATCCAAGATCGCGGCGCGAACGACGAACCTGCCACGGCACAGCCCATTGGCGGTCTGGCTGCCGGCTTGGGCTTCGGCGATGAGAACCTGCGACTCGGATTCACTGTCAATGGCTCGATCGCTTCGCCGAAAGACCTCGACGTCTATAGCTTCGTTGGCACCGCGGGAACGCAGGTCTGGTTTGATATTGATCGCACGGGCGCCAGTCTCGATTCGGTCGTCGAACTGATTTCGCAAGACGGAACGATCATCGCCCAGAGCAACGACTCGCTCACCGAGGCGGCGTCCGTGGCCGCCGGCGCGTCCGGCGTTCCGTACCAAAGCAGCAACGCGGGGCTGATCGCTCCCGGCCAGGCGCAGGTGCTCGATCATGACCAGCTCGCCGTTCGCAACAGTTGGCTTCCCGGTACAGCTCGCGACTTGGGATCGATCAACCCGCGCGACGCTGGATTCCGCGTTCAGTTGCCTGGAACGGTCGGCACGACCAACACGTACTATGTGCGCGTTCGCAGCAGCAACCTCAAGCCGGGCGATTCGGCATCCAACCTGCAAAATCCAAATCTCGTCGAATCAGGCTTGACCACCGGCGCTTATCGCCTGCAGGTGCGCTTGCAGCAGACCGACGAAGTCGCAGGATCGTCGGTGCATTACGCAGATGTGCGCTATGCAACCAACGGCATCGAAGCCCTCGCAACGCCGGTGCATTCACCGCTGCTGGGCTATAACCCGAATATTCCGTCCGCCGGCCCGACCAACCTAGGCAGTCTGGGAGCCAGCGACCGCGGCGCGCTGACCGTTCCCGGGCAATTGAATAGCCAGGGCGATGTCCAGTGGTATCAATTCAGCGTCAAACGCAACGACGTGCAAGTGATCGCAGGCACCGGGCAGACCGGCACTACTGACGTTTCGACCGTTTTTGATATCGACTACGCCGACGGCTTCGGTGGACCGAACACGAGTATTTGGGTGTACAACAAGGCCGACGGCAGGCTCGTATACATGGGCAGCGATTCGAACGTCGCGGACGATCGCAGCGCTCCGGGTCAAGGTTCCGACGTCGACGATTTGAGCCGCGGTTCAGCCGGTTCGCGCGATGCATTCATCGGCGCTCAAGCGCTGCCGACGGGCGACTACCTGGTGGCAGTCACCAACAACAGCCGCATGGCCTCCATCATGGCTCAGTTCAGTGATGCGAACGGTTACCCTCTAACGCGACTGGAACCGGTCAGCTCGGTGAAGCGGCTCGTCGAAGAACGCTTTGCGACTCTGCACTACGGCTCCACCAGTGGTGGGCCGTTGCAGGTCGCCTTCGGTAAGACCCAAACCGACTTGGAAAACATCAACCAAGTTCCATTCACGTTGGCCGATGTGGTGTCCTACATCATCACGCCCAGCGGCGCTCTCCAGACGATCAACGCCTTCACCGGTTCGGTCGTGCAAACGATCAGCAGCAGCGGCACCGGTCAAACGATGAGCAGCATTGCGATCGCGCCGGATAAATCGCTCATCGGCTTCGCCTTACCGAGCGGATATTCCGGTATCCCGTCGACTGATGCGCGGAGCGGCGGGTTCTATCGCTTGCTGACTTACAGCAACAGCCAATCATTCGTCAGTGCCTCAGGACTGCAGACGTTCACCGTTGACGATACCACCCCTCCTCCCACTCCTACCAATCCCACTCCGACCAAGACCTATGCACTTCGACAGAGGAATAACGTAGGCGACGGCTTCATCTTCAACGGGCTGACGACTTGGCTTCCAGCGGGCAGCACCGGATCTGCGTTCATTGGCGTAGGCTCGCGCGGCAACAATGTCACCGATTTCTACCAGGGAAGCTTTGACGTCAACGGCAACGTCGTCGGCCTCGGTGCTGTGAGCACCGAAGCGACGAACGTCGTTTACAGCATCGATCCGAACACTTACCAAGTCCTGAGCGCGGCTGGCCAAGCCGATCGCAGCGGCAACAACCGGACGCTGGGGGCTGGCACCAATAAAGTCGAAATGGGACGGTTCATTTCCGGCGGCAAGGTCACCGGAATGGCGCAGCTAGATGGCGTTGACACCCTTGGCAACCCCATTAAGGTTCTATATGCCGTCAGCAATCAGGGTGAGCTGTTTAAGGTCGCGGGCTTGACGAACGGCAACGAAGTCTTCGGCTCGGTTAGACCCAGCCTGACTGTGAAAGACGGCTCGACCCCTATTGCGTTCACGGGCCTTTCGGCTGCGCCAATCAACTTGAAAGATGGCGATGGAAACAGCCTCAAGGGTATACTCTTTGGCACCACGGCCAATGGACGGGTCTACGCCTTCGATACCAATGGAGTGCTCCAGCCCATTTTCCCCGGCGGCCTCACTTACAGCCAAGCTGCGACCGGTGCCCCGACCATCGCGGGCCTCGCCTTTTCGCCGTTGGATTCAAACCTCTGGCA
>JBQCEI010000844.1:0-4280 GCA_051960375.1 Aureliella sp.
AAGGCTTATTTCCGTGTAGGGCTTGGTATGCTTCGTCAGAAAGCGATTTCACTTCTGCTGGCCAGGCATTGCAGTTCCGCGCCCGAAGCTTCAGTGCAGTTGAGATGGCAGATCGGTACAAAACGGCAGCCCTCTTTACTCGCCAGTAGTCGGGTACCAGGCTTGCTTCGTCTGCGGCCCGATGTTGGACTGCCGAATCGAGTATAAGATTCGGATCGAATGGGCGCTCCGGTGTCCAAAGCACGCTCAAATGCATCTTCATACATGTATCAGAGCATGGATCTAGTTCAGCGATTTGTACGCCGGGTAGAGTGCCACGGACCATCCGCCGAGTGAACAGGTGAGCCAATGCGTGGCATATCGGCTTGCCGAACCAATCGCCCGCTCCATCGAGGTGCAAATCAATGTGCTCAAGGGTTCTATAGATAGCAGACCAGGTGCTGCCTTCGAGCCACCGCCGGTAGGTACTGCTGTACCGCGAACTACACCGGGCAACGAATGCGTCCCAAGTTTCTGCTGGCGTTTCACCGTCCGCCCGCTCCGCCGCAAATGCCATCAACTTCGCAAACGTCTTGTTGAATGACGTCGAGGCGCGTGTCTCAAGAGGAGTAAACGTTATCGCCAGATCGACATCCTTGGGATTAGGCTCAAGCCTAAACAGGCTGCCGCCGCCGCGAATCATGGTGATGTTGATCGGAAAACGTTCGGGTATGGCAGCCATGTCGCACAGCTGTTGTATGCGATTGACCAGAACGGCCTGACGCTTTGTGAAGCTACGGCTTTCTGCGCTCATTTGGCATAAATTCCAGTTGACAACTATTCCAGCGTGTATGCTGAGGGCGCAGGCAGCGAGGCGGCTACAGCTGAAGATAGCTTAGCATCTTCGTCATATCGTGATGATCATGGCAGATCTGGTCGACCTGGTCGACCGCACGGGACTAACTACTAACTTTGGCGGGACGCTTTCAGGTGTCAGCATCGCTGGCGGCGTCAACGATTCGGCGGTCGGCTCAACTACAATGCGATGAACCGCCTCTACGCCGTATCGCAGGGCACGGCCAACCTGGGCGTCAACACCGTAGCGCCGAAGTCTGCTTACTTCGAGTTCAAAGCCGCCTCGCAGCTGCCCCTGGAGTGCCCCCATTTTCTGGCCAGGTGTTATGACGACCTGGTTGCGGGCCTAGCAGACCTCGCTAACGCTTGGGCATAACTACGGCACAGGGCAAGAGGCGCTGTGATTGCTTGACTGAGATTGGATGCGGAACAAGCGGTTCTGCGGGCGGAAGTTGGAGGTCACAACATTGTGCGAAATTCCGCAGTACAATCAGGGCCCGACTATTGGACAGCACGATTCCAACAACTAGAACCTGATAGGAACTTTTCGAATGTACACAAGATTTGGATGGAGCATAGGCTTTGCCATCGTTGGGATTTTAATTTCGCAATTAACCCGCGGTTCGACACTGGCGGGTGAATTCAAGACTTATCAAAGCGGCTCGAACACGGTCGAGATTCGCACTTACGCTGCCCCATCTGCCGGTGAAACGGATTTACCAGCCGCTTGGCTGCAAGACAGCTGGAACACTGAAACGGAAATGCGTTGGGACCTAGCTGCGGTGCTGGCCCTCTTCTCTCAACAGGTTTATGCAGACGACGAAGAGACCTTGGATTATTTGGTCCGCGGCATGGGCTTTACCAAATGGGTTGCAGTTCGGAATCCCAACCAAAGCATGGTAGGACATGTGCTCAGCCAGGGCGATGTGGCCGTTGTCGCGTTTCGAGGTACGAATCCTACGGAACTCTACGATTGGTTGACCAATCTCGATGTGCTATTCGTGACGACTGCCCACGGCCGATTTCACCGCGGATTCACCGCCGCGTACAACTCGCTGCGAAGCGATGTCAGCAGTTTTTTGGATCAGGCCCAGCCCAAGCGAATATGGATAACGGGACATAGCCTTGGCGGAGCAATGGCGCTCTCCTGTGCCGTGGATCTCGCCGTCGTTAAGAGCATGCAACCGAGCGTCGTGACCTTTGGCCAGCCGCGGTATGCGGACGCAAATGGAGCAAGATGGATCGATTCCATGTTCCGCGGGCACTATGTGCGATTTGTTCATGGCAGCGACATCGTGCCCCGAGTGCCGTTTACGGTGCCGTGGCTTTTTCCCTACTCGCACGCCGGTAGATTTGTCGCCATCACCGACAACGGATTCTTACCCGCCAGTTCGATCAACGCAACGATGGCAAAGGCGTCATCTGCTTGTCAACATTGCGGCCAGCTGTCGGTGGTGAAAGAACCGATCTACCAGCCCATCGAAGAGGCGGCTCCTTTAAGCGAAGCGGAGTTTCGTCACATGCTCGCAGGGGCCGCAGTCCAAATGCCGGTGTCGCAGGAGCAGGGACATGCGTGCCAAACGATGCAATTGCAAATCATGCCACAGGCCATTTCCGACCATTCCATGGACGCTTACCTGACTGTAGTACGGCGCTACCGCGATAGCCAGAAACAAACAGCTCGATAAGGCCTAGCGTAGTTAATTCGGGCTTACTACCGCATAGACAGCGCGCACGAGTTAGAACAGCGATGGGGGCTTGGCCGCCTCGCAGGCTACATTTGCCTGCTTTCATCGCTGTTCATTGGCCCCACTCGACAACGCCCCGCTGAACCAAAGTGCGGTCCTGCCGCCCAAGCTATCTCCCGACAACCTTCCTAGATGAAACAGCTCGCCGTAAAGTTGCCGGTAGTAAGTTGCAACCGGTGCGCATGATCCTTTATGTTGTGCTGCGTGACAAAGCTAAACTCAAAGTCGCGTGTTTCACCGGGGGCAACCGGAGTCGCGTCCGCTAGCTGCTCGGGCTCAAATTCATCGACCACACGCGAATCATGGAATAGACGGACCTTGGACGAACTTGCGCTGAGAGCGATCATTTCCTTGGTGGTATTCCGGAAGTGACCAAACACTTCGATCATAAACCCCGGCCCGCCCACTAGCATTTGTGCAGACGCGTCAACATGTAAACCCATCGTAGAATCCCTCAATGTCGGTGTATAACAAAACCCGAAACTATGCTATCACTTGGACCAAGTGCGTCAAGTAGTCGCAGAGCAGCTTGTCGAGATGTGCAACGCTCTCTCGGCTGATGAATGGCGTGGCCCACCCGACGAGTTCACGTACGAGCTCCACTGTTTTCTCCTTTACCAATCGGGCCGGCAATTCGACGCGGCTGCGAGAACTTTCGGTCTTGAGCGACTCAGCGGCGGTGGTCAAAAGCGGCTGCTGATCAGCCACATACCCGGTGGCTGCTTTGGCCCCTTTTGAATCCCCGGGCCCGGTGGGCGCCTCACCCGTGGGCGCTTCCTCGCAAATGGCCCCTTTTGACTGAAGGCGACCTACATGCCGATCCACTGACTTTCGGTCGATTCTGAGCGTCCGAGCAATCTGCCGCTTGGGCATACCGGACGCAAACAACTGCTCAATTCCCTACTTTTTATGCACTTCCAGCTCGCCTACCACGCCCTGACTCCGATAGAAGGTCTCGTCCGAAAACTGCTATCTCAGTCACGCGTGCCTTTCCTGTCCAACTGGCCCCTTTTGAAGCGCCCAGGACCCGTCCTCGACGCGCCCAGCAGCCACTGATGCCTTCTTAGCTCTGCGAGTGGCTGCTTGCTCTGCTTCGACTTTCGCTTTGACGCGACCGACTTGACGCTGGGCTGCTTGCTCATAGCGTTTCATCTGCTCTTCGTAGCGTTGCTGCGCCATGGCATACAGCTTGCGGTCCCAAGCCTCGCAGGCCTTTCTCGCCCACACTCGTTTCCTGTGGCCGTTGCTCACCGGCTGAAATGTGGTGCCGTTCCACCAAAGAGCCAAGTATCGCCTCGGGTACTTGTACGGGTGCTTATAGGTCGCCTCGACGATCTGAAACAAACCGGCCTTCGAGGTCCATGCCCTGCGATGAGCGAACTCGCTCTCGCTCAGGGTCGTCTCACGCTTCCAGCGGATCGGTCGTACCGGCTTGAGCGGCTTGGGCTCTTTCAGGCGGATGGCCATGTTGTGGTCTCCTCATTCAGTAACCGCCGCTCATCTCGGGGTGTGGACTGGCAGAATCGCAGATCGTCTCGCGATCTGCCTGCATGGACGATCACAGCAACTTCATCTGCAGTCGGCGGCAGGAATGATGGCCCGACAGTCCAACCCCCACGACAATGTGAAGTGCCCCCGTTTTCTGTCCGGGTGTTATGAGGGTAATGGTTGAGTAAAAGGTAAAGGATCGCTGTGCTG